>QNAT01000011.1 GCA_003641555.1 Thermotoga sp. | reverse complement strand
GGTATTGGCTATACTAATGAAGTCTTTTCCATCTACAGGAGTTCCTTCTTTGATTTTCATTAAAAAGGGGCCAAAATCGAATATCCCCCCTATTGGTAAGCCACCCTCATATTCCAGTATATCCATCATATCCCTTATCCTCTGCTGCTCTCCAATGGGTATTTTCATAGGCTTTAGATATGAGAGGGCGCGTTTCCCAAAGTTAGAAAAGGTATACGACTTAATGCGTTCTACGACTTTATCGAACTCGAGAGAAGAAAAGGAGTATTCGTCTAAGTACATCATGATGATGGGCTTGCACTCACCGTAACGGTGGCAAAGACATCGAATACTTGATTATAGGCGTCGGTGGCATTTATAGTAAGTATCATATATCCTGTTTCTGTCGATATCGTAGTAGTCAGAGAACCTACCAAATAGCCCTTTGAAGACAAGATAGTCCCAGGAAACACTTTAGTTGCTGCATAAGAGTTATAACTTATTGCTGAACCTGTAAGCGAATATTTATCCAACAAAACCTTTTTTATCTTACACTCTATCCCGGCAGTTTCATGCAATTTTATGGATATGGATGTGCTTCCCGTGCCAACTTCTTGCGGTGCCACTTCAATCTCTATATGCGGACCCGGTGGGAATAACATACATCCCCATAAGAACAGGATCAGCACTACCAGTATTATCAGGGAAATAACGATCTTCTTCATCTTTTCTCATCTTGGATATTTTGTCATGATTTCTTACCTTTCCAACTTACATTTCCTGTATAGATCCTTCTCGTTTATGAACCTAAATACCTTTGAAGTTCTTTGTAAAAATTTCCCCTATTTCCCGGGAAAAGAATGATATCTTTTCATATCTCTCCTTATGGTATAAATAATCCCGAACTCTCCTGCTGTAGTAGAAAAGGCCATTTTTCTTGAGGTGGAATATTTACCAGATAAAAAGGGATACTCATAGGGATCTGAAGTGAGATACTTTGTTATGTTTTTTTCACCATTCCTCTAATATAAGAGTCCAGTTTTCTGATCTGCTTTGTAGCCCTTGTACTCAGTTCTATCTCATGCATCTTCAAGCCTTACAGTTTTTCCACCCTTATCTTCCTTAATAGCTTTTTTTCCATTTTCTCTAAAGCACGTCCCAATATGGGGCTAACCTCGAGTAAAAGAGATTTCTTCTCCTCGTCAGGAAGTTTAGAAATGGCTTTCTTTATTTCTTTAAAATCAACGTCGAGTGTCATTTTTTTCATCTTCCATCATCTCTTCTTGAATATTATATCATGACCCACATATCTTTCCCCTTCATACCCGATATCAGACATTTTTCCTTTGTGTAATTTCGTGACTAAAATATCCGATTTGATTTTCCTCAATACGATCTTTCGCCAAAAATATCATTATAGATGAAGCACATGCAAGGTTTATTACAAAGATGTTCAGAACATTTTTTATTTGATTATTGGCAAGAAGACCCCATCTGCTTGCAATGGGAAGCATTCACAGCATCTTGACATAGAGAAATAATTGTTATATCATATATATGTAAATTACATATATATAGGAGGTGAAAAGATATGGCTTACGGATATTACGGTCCTTATAGAGGTTGGGGAGGAGGATATGCCCCCGGATACGGTTGGGGAAGAGGATATGGATATGGACCCGGACCCGGATACGGTTGGGGCGATCCATATGGAGGGCCTCCAAGGATGAGTCCCGAAGAGGAAAGGCAGATGTTGGAAGACTACAAGGCGTATCTTGAAAATGAAATTCAGGGAGTTACTCAAAGACTTAAAGAATTAGAAACCGAAGGGAGGTGAGTTTATGCCCGCGTTAGATGGTACTGGCCCCGCAGGATTTGGACCTATGACTGGTAGAGGTCTGGGATTTTGTAGCGGATATGGAAGGTCTTACGGGTACTATGGAGCTCCTTACGGAGCATCTTACTATCCTCCAGCAAACCCATATGCTTATCGGGGGGCTTATGCTCCCTATTACGGTTATGGCTATGGCAGAGGCTGGGGCTATGGTAGAGGCTTTGGATTCGGTAGAGGCTGGGGCTACGGTAGAGGCTTTGGATTCGGTAGAGGTTGGAGACGGTGGTGGTAAGCGATAGATAATAGTTTGGCTACGATGAAGAATGTTATTCTTCATCGTAGCCTTGTGTGGAGGATGTTAAGTTGAAGATTACAGTCTTGAGTGGTAAAGGTGGAACAGGAAAAACAACAGTAGCAACGAACCTTGCCTGGTTGCTTTCGAAGCATCTTAAGGTTCAACTATTGGATGCAGATGTAGAAGAACCAGATACTCATTTGTTCTTTCCGATCCATTTTTCTTATGAAGAACCCGTTGAGATCCTCAAACCCGTTGTTAATAACAGTAAATGTATAAATTGTGGAAAATGCGTCAATGCCTGTCAGTTTGGGGCGATGATATCCTTTTCGGGTGGCGTATATGTCTTCGATTCCCTTTGCAAAGGTTGTGGGGTCTGCAAAATGGTATGTCCTACCGATGCCATTAAGGAATTGCCAAAAGCGATCGGAAAGATCAAATTAGGAGATATCACTGACTCTCTAAAGTATGGTATGGGAATTATGAACTTAGGTGAACTTTCTGGGGTAGAGGTTATAAGACAACTCAAAAAGCATATCGATGAAGATGCAGAGGTTGTTATTATCGATGCACCCCCAGGAAATTCTTGCCCTGTAGTAGAATCTCTGCGTGGTATGGATTTTGCCATTCTGGTCACCGAACCAACACCATTTGGTTTAAGCGATCTGAGAATGGCTCTGGAGATAGTAAAAGAAATGGGAATCCCATCAGCTATAATAGTGAACAGATATGATGTGGGCTTTGATGGTATTGAAAAATTCTCAAAACAAACTGATATTCCTATTCTATGCCGCATCCCTTTCAATAAGAAGATAGCATCCCTGTATTCAGAGGGTAGATTATTTGTAAAGGATCTTCCTGAATGGAGTGCTGTATTCAATGATACACTCAACAGGATCATGGTGAGTGTGAAATGATACAGATAGCAATTGTAAGCGGAAAAGGTGGAACTGGTAAAACTACTCTTGCAGGCTCACTGACTTTTTTGTTTGAAAACCATGTTGTAGCTGACTGTGATGCAGATGCACCAAATCTTTATCTCCTACTCGACCTTAAAGATAAAGAGAGCTTTGAATTCTCTGGTGGAAAGAAAGCGAGCATATCACTCGATAAATGTACAAAATGTGGAATCTGCAAAGATGTGTGTCGATTTGATGCTGTAATATACGATGGAGATTACAAAATAGACCCTTATGCCTGTGAAGGATGTAGTGCATGTGTCATTGCGTGTCCAGAAAAAGCTATAACACTTGTTAAAACTAAAGATGGTGAATATTATCGTGCCTTCATGGATTCGATGCCAGTCGTCCATGGTAGATTGAATCCTGGCGAGGACGCTTCAGGTGGACTTGCTGCAGAGATCAGAAAACTCGCCATAAAAGAAGGAGAGAGGTTGAAGAAAAGAGTCGTGCTGATAGATGGTGCACCAGGCATAGGATGCCCTGCTATTTCTTCGATAACAGGGGCTACCTACATCGTGATAATTACCGAACCGACGACATCGGGATTACATGATCTCACAAGAATAGTAAAGGTCATACAACAGCTCAAAAGACGATTTGGAGTTGTGATAAATAAGGCGGATTTGAATACAGAGGTATCGGAAAGAATAGAGCGGTATTGTCGTGATGAGAACTTCAAGATATTAGGCAGGATCCCATTCGATGAAACAGTCGAATTGGCTGTGAGACAGGGAAAACCAGTTATACATTTTCAAGATAGTGAAGCGAGTAAAGCTATAATGACTATATATATGAAATTAAAAAGAATTTTGGGAATCAAGTGAACGATGATAAATTTGTCCCAAATTTGCAGAGAAAGGAGGTAGAAAAATATGAGAATTGCGATTCCAGTGGAAGAGAAAAGAAAAGATGCCAGCATAAGCGATAGGTTCGCACGGGCACCGTTTTTTGTTATTTACGATGAAAGTACTGGTGAAATCGAATATTATGAGAATACCGATTTAGATGCACATGGTATGGGGCCAAAGACAACACGTCTTTTGGCAGACAATAAAGTAAATGTTTTGATAACAAAAGACGTTGGAGCAAATGCTCTTACGGCATTACAAGGGGTTGGTATAGAAATCTATCAGGCAATATCAGGATCTGCAAAAGAAAACCTGAATGCATGGAAAGAAAGTAAATTGAATAAATTTTAGAAGGAGGTAAAAGATTATGCCGTGGGTTAGAGAAGATAAATGTATAGGATGTGGAAATTGTGTTAAAGCTTGCCCTGTACCAGGGGCAATAACTATGAATAATGGAAAGGCAAAGATATCAAATAACCTGTGTACCCGTTGTGGAAAGTGTTTCGATGTGTGTCCAACACAGGCCATCAGATCGAATTCCGAAAATCCTGCATTGAGAGGCATGAATGCAGGAAGGCCTGGCAGAGGCATGGGAAGAGGTCCTGGTAGAGGTATGGGTAGAGGTATGGGAGGAGGTTCGGGTAGAGGTATGGGAGGAGGTAGATGGTAATACAGGAGGTGTATCTGTATTGAACCCTGGAAGAGGAAGACAGGGAAGAAAGTGGCAGGAAAGGATCGGAGGTGGGGCAAATTGGTGGCTCATGGAAGGGATACTGCTTCTTTTGATAGCGGAAAAACCTTCTCACGGATATGAGTTAATGCATAGATTGACAGATTTTGGAATGCATTTTCAGGGGGTAGGTCAGATGGGAAATGTATATCGTATCTTATCGGAACTCGAAATGCTTGGTTTCATTAGATCAAGTTGGAATACCTTCGGGGTTGGGCCTGCACGCAAGGTGTATGAAATCACCCCCGAAGGTAAACTCCACCTGAAACAAATATCACAATCCGCTGCGACCTTCAAATCGACTCTTGACAAATTCACAAAAAGATGTGATGAGATCGAATAAGTTTAATGAACTCTGCAAGCGCAGCGAATTTGTCAATTCCATTAACTCGAAGCCCCGAGTTCTTCAGCCTCTTTTTCCAAACCCAATTCGAATAATCGCATCTTAGTGGGAACACCTTCTCTGGACCAACCTCGAACCAGATAATATTCATTGAGCATATTCTGAAGCTCTTCCTCTTTCACGTAGTAACCTTTGGATACTCCATTTTTGATCGGTTCATGTGTAATACGATAAGGAAGGTAATCATCTTTTCTCGTAAACCCTTCTCTAAGATTGATGAGTTTTTCCAGATTGTAGATTCGCTCTCCTATCAACATGATCTCATCTACTCCGTGATCTATGCCGCAAACGGCCTTTACCCCACCGAGAAGTCCTTCTATCCAAAAAAGGCTTCTTGAAAATTTACACATGCCGAGAGTGTCATAGATAGTCATGAAATCTTCACCAGTCTTTACTTCATAACCTTTCCACTTCGCTGAAAATCTATCGATATCACTCATCTTCCAGAAACTCCCGGTTAGCTCAGGCGCATATATACCACCTGTTAGGTGACATCCACCTCTTACAGATACTGCTTCTGCGAGTGCCATGCCCTTCAATCCTCTAATATCGTATGCAGGTAATTCCATGCCCTTTATCTCAATCGAAAATTTCTCTGACCCTCTACCCAATTTTTGCACAGCTCGTTTTACTCCATCGGCGAGCAATTCTCCGAGTTTACCTTTTCTGTTCACAAGCTCCTTCATTGCCACGATCGCTATTTCCCCATCTCCAAATTTCAATTCAATACCATCGGTATCTTCCTTTGTTAGCAGACCTTTTTCGTATGCTTCTATTGCCCACGCAAGTGTTACACCCGCAGATATAGCATCTACTCCTGCTCTATCACAAATCTCGTCTAATTTGGCTGTTACCTCTATATCGTCTATTCCCAGATCGCCACCTAAGGAATACAACAGCTCATACTCCATACCCTCTATTCGAGTTCCAGCATATTTCCCATCTTTTATGAAGAAATATCTCCCGCATGGCTTCGTGCAGTTCGGACAGGGATGTAACCTCTCCGTGTATTTCGGAGCCCAATAATAAGGATCGAGCGGAGATCTGCCCCCTTTGTGGTTTTCAAAACTCTCTTCGAACATACTCTCATTCCAATTCTTTACCGGGAATACACCTCTTTCTTTATTCACCCATTCAAAGAATTCCGCAGAGCCGTATTTCATATCCAATTTCTTTGCCTCTGATTCGTTAATGACTTTGTTCCAATTAATGATTTCTTTCCTCAAAAGTGCTTCATCTGCATATTCGATCTTACCTGTACCTCGAACTGCAATTGCCTTTAGAAGTTTACTGCCCATTACTGCTCCCCCACCAGCCCTTGCAGATTGCCTATCTTCGAAATCGATATCTGCTATTCTTAAGAGATTCTCTCCCGCTGGTCCTATTGCACATGTTCTGAAATCTTTTCCCAGATCATCTCTCAATGTATTCTGTGTTTCAAGGGTGTCCTTACCCCAGATATTTGATGCATCTCTTATCTCAATTCTATCGTTATCGATGAACAGATAAACTGGTTTTTCACTCTTCCCTGTGATAATGATGGCATCAAAGCCCGCCCTTTTAAGGGCTACACCTAAATAGGCACCACTAACACTCCTTCCAAATGCATTGGTTTCTGGAGATTTGAAAACGAGCGTCGTTTTGGAGGCAGTAGGAAGACCTGTCCCTACCAATAAGCCTGGTACGATGATCAAAGGATTATCAGGCTTAAGAGGATCTATTTTTGGTGGGAGCAAATTAAAGAGCAATCTTGTTGCAATGCCAAGGCCTCCCAGATAGTCTTCATAGATCTTTTCAGGAATACTTTCTTCTCTCATTTTCTTTGCCGATAAGTCTACCCAAAGTATCTTTCCATTCACACCTTTCATAAGATACGCACCAATAGTGCTTTTCACCTCACTTCCGATATTTTCTCAAACAACATTTCTTTCCCGCTTTATCTTCTTTTTAAATCTCTCTATACTGAGATTGCTTATATCTACAGTTTTAGAACTGCCATAAACTATCATCTCGGCAACTGCCTCCCCAACAGCCGGTGCGAGCATGAAGCCATGACCACTGAATCCCACTGCAAACAGATATCGAGAAACATCTCTGGATTCGCCTATTATTGGTTGAGCATCTGGTGAGACGTTATATGCACCAGACCATTGCCTGACGATATGAAGATGTTTCATAAAAGGGAAATCATGTACCATCTTGGGTGCCATCTCTTCTAAAAATTCTATCGTATGTCCTAAATCGATACCTTGAACAGGATTCTTGTCACTCTGCCCCATAACTAATGATCCATGCATCGTCTGTCTAACGTAGTAGTTGTTATGGAAACTTATAACCATGGGATCGAGGATGTGGTTTACTCCCTCAGTTACGAGTATCTGATGGCGTTCGCTGTGTGTTGGGATTTCAACACCTCCCATAACACCCACTTCCCTGGAAAATCCTCCGGCAGCATTAACAACTACATTCGTTTTCAAATAACCTTTGCTGGTCTGAACCCCAATGATCTGATTATTTTGAACGTATATATCTTCCACAGTCGTATGTGTATTAACATCCACTCCCATACGCTTGAGTGCAAAGGCATATGCAATATTTGCAATTTGCGGATTTGCATGACCATCAGTCGGGCACCATGTCCCCATTTTTACATCTTCTACATTGATGAATGGAAATCGTTCCACGATCTGCCTGGGAGTCAATATTTCCACATCGAGTCCCTCATCACGTTGCATCTTAACATTATTTTCAAAGTCGATGACTTCTTCATCTGTGTTAGCCAGAAGCAGATATCCACCCTGATAGTATTCTATATCCATCCCAACGTCTCTTTTGAAATTTCTGAAGATTTCTACACTTCTCATAGCAAGTCGCACGTTCATAGGAGATGTCCACTGTTGTCTGATCCCACCGCCGCATCTTCCAGTAGACCCTGAAGATATGTAAGATTTTTCGAAGATAGATATATCTTTAACTCCCATCTTTGCAAGGTTGAATGCAATTGAAGTTCCAACGATTCCTCCACCTATGATGACTACAGATGCCCTGGATATCACTTAGGATCACCACCTTTTGAGAAAAGAGAGAATTCCACGGGTTTTACTGGTGGACGTGATGTCCCATGTGAGAGTTCTGAAATGGGGACACCCGTCTTTCTCGAAAGTATCCCAAGTACGATCAATTTGCAGTTTTTTCCGCCGCACGGTCCCATAGTAACACGAGTCAGTCTCTTCAATTCTTCAAAGTCGGTTGCACCGCTATCAATTGCCTGTTCGATCTGTTCGAGTGTGACTTCCTCGCACCTGCAGATGATCGGACTGGATTTCTGAGGAAAGGCAGTATGTTTAACCATTTGTGCAAATTCCAAAGGAAACTCTACATATATGATATTCGTCTTATTTGGATTCTTTATAACACGTTTTACTGTTACATCGCATATGTAATTTCCATTTCCATCCATACCCCACATCTTTTGACCGACCTCAGGGATAGGAAGGAATTCGTATGGGATTCCCAGAGTCGCTGTAGAAGTATCTGGATTTTCCTTAAGCATGTATATAGCCAATCCTGGACATGCACTCACACATGTCGCACATCCAGTACATTTGTCGTAATCCACAACCGGAGTAGAGTTGATGTTTTCACCTATATGTATTGCATTAAACTTGCAAATGGCTTCGCAAGAGTTGCAGGGTATTTCTTCGGTGCAATCCACGATCGCCCTGAGTTTCCCTGCGGGGCCAATCTGTAGACCATTCTGAGAAGATGAAGGAACAGGCCTTTGCTTCACTCCGAATTTCTTAAGACCAGAGCGGATCCTTACCGATTTAGGCCCGCTTCTGAACAACGCCAGGGTATCGAGTTCCCTTTCGATCTCCTTTTCGAGGTTAACATCTTTTATTTCTTCTATCATCGACAGAGCAGAGATCTTGCCCTCTATCATAGCAGTCGTGGCTTCTTCGATAGAAGAAATGTCACCTGCTACGAAGACATCAGGATTCGTCGTTCGCATCCTCTCGTCTCTCACCGGTACATACCCCCCGAGTTCGGGAATGTATCTGATCTCACAATTGGCTTGTTCAGCGAGTTCTGTCAGGGGAGTAAGTCCCACAGCTATACAAATCGTGTCCACAACCAATTCTTTTTCTGTTCCAGGAATAGGCTTGAATTTATCATCTACCTGAGCTACAACAGCCCCTTGAACTTCTTCATCTCCTATTGCTCTCAGAATAGTGTGTTTGAACAGGATAGGAACTCCAAGCCTGCGCACTTTGTTGGCATGTACGAGATAACCTCCAATCTTTCCAAGTGCTTCAAGTATCGCTCGCACTTCAACGCCTGACTGTAGGAGCTGATATGCGAGTATGAGCCCTATATTCCCTGATCCCACGATTAGAAAACGTTTGCCAGGCATAACACCGTATTCGTTCATCAGAGTCTGGACTGCTCCGGCTCCATATACACCTGGAAGATCAGAATTTATGAACGGCAGTTGTTTTTCCATTGCCCCTGTGGCAATGAGTAACTTCTTATAACTCACTTTGACTTCAATATCATCATCTTTAGCATAGACAAGCGTGTTGCCAGGATACATCCCTATTACAGTGGAAGAAGTCGCAATTTCTACGTCGGCTAATCCCTGGATGTCTCCTCGAAGTTTTTCAGCAATTTCAAATCCTCTTATGGAGGCATAATGCTCATGATCCCCAAAAAATTTATGAGTTTGTTTTACAAGCTGCCCACCAGGGATATCGTTTTCATCAACGATAAGCGTTTTGACACCATGACTTCCAAGCTCACTCGCTCCAACCATCCCTGCAGGTCCGCCACCGATCACTACTGCCTCGTATTCTTTCATACTACATCGCCTCTTTTGTTTTGCCTTCTAACACGCATCCCTTCTTTCACCCTGGTCATACAGGATCTTCTGTTGGGGATACCATCGATTTCCATAAGACAGGAAGAACACTTTCCAACCGCACAAAAAAGGCCTGCAGGCCTTCCATTTATCGGAGTATACCTCAGGATTCTTATCCCGGCAGCGTGGAGCGCCACCGCAACTGTATCACCTTCATAAGCTTCGATCTCTTGATCCTCAAAGTAGAATTTGATCTTCTTCTTTTCCTTGAACTCTAAAATTGGATGAAATTTGATCCTTCCTCTCATTTCATAATATTTTCTCCTTTTAATGGATTCATTACCAAAAATACCTTTCTGTTCATTCGTAGAGAGCCTATATCAAAAGAGATGGCTTTACCGCTATGGTAAATAAGGTATCCTTTGAGATGACCGAGGGATATGTTTTAACCTGAGATTCTCATCTTAATGTCAATCAGATTTTCTCGGACATCTCGGACAATCAAATATATTTATACCTACGGATGTCAACCCATTATCATGTTCATTTCTTTTGTCTTGATACAGGTCAAACGAACCAGAGAAAAAAATCAAAATCTCAACGGGACAATTTCATCTTACACTATTGCATACTCATAATCGTAGGGACATGACTTTAGTCTTGTCCGATGGGACGCAGTCCCATAACGTCATTCACCTACGGTGAATCGGACAGGTTTAAAAACCTGTCCCTACGATTTTTTTGAAACGATCGTATCTTAACATTCTATTTTCAAATACCTCTATTTTGCAATACCCTATTAATGAGTTCAAGGAATTTAATGAGATCTCACTCAACTCATTTAATTATATCACGATATCATATATCCCAATTGTATTATAGATCTTACGATGAAGAGATCTATGAAATACAATATGAGCAAAGTGATAAAGGGTGAAATATCCACAAATCCTAATGGAGGAACAAATCGTCTTATGGGATTGACGATGATATCGGACAACCTATAGATGATATTAATAACAGGGTGGTAAGGATTTGGCCTCAACCAGCTCAACACCGCAGCAATTATTATCACAAAATAGAAAAAATAGATAACAATATGCAGCACGCTACCAATCGCTATTAAAAGATTGCCTAATATAAACATGTCTTTTTCACCCTTAGAGAAGTTTTTCTTGCCTACTATAGAGATCCATATCACCAACATGGGCATAGGCTATATCAGTAACAATTCTACCCCTTGGTGTCCGTTGTATTAAACCTTGCTGTAATAAATAAGGTTCGTATACATCGGATATGGTATCAGGTTCTTCTCCCAGAGAAAATGCGAGGGTATTTATACCCACTGGCCCTCCTCCATATCTTTCTATCATCGTTTTCAATATCTTTCTATCCATTTCGTCCAGACCAAGTTCATCAATTCCCAATAGCGCCAGAGCTTCCTTCGCACACTTAAGAGTGATCTCTCCTTCAGCACGAACCTGAGCATAATCTCTTATTCTCCTCAATAACCTATTCGCTACCCGTGGTGTTCCTCTGGAACGCTTTGCTATTTCAAACGCTCCTTCATCGGATATTTTTATATTCAGCAGGTGCGAAGCACGTTTCACTATTACCACGAGTTCATCAGTAGAGTAGAATTGCAGTTCGAGAGTCATGCCAAACCTATTTCTCAAAGGAGATGTAAGTAATCCGCTTCTAGTTGTTGCACCTATCAACGTAAATGGT
>QNAT01000010.1 GCA_003641555.1 Thermotoga sp. | reverse complement strand
TGTTCATTATAGGATATTGCAAAATTCAAAAACTCTAAACACAATATTTATCAAACCCATTCATTCTATCAACCTCCTCCTATTGCATACATATCTCGTATCATATTTATATTGTACGAGGAGTTTACCTCCTCTCCGATTCGCCAAAGGTGAATGATATTATGGAACTCCGTTCCATCGGACAGGTTTAAAAACCTGTCCCTACGACTTTTTTGAAACGATCGTATCCGTTCTATTTTCAAATACCTATATTTTGTAATATTCTGTTTCGGTACAATTCATTATACTACATGACAGCAAATTCAGTCTTCCTGGTAAAGTGGTATAATAATCGTAGGAAAATCGCTCATTCTATACGAGTGGAGCAGTTAAAAATAGGAGGTAATTACAGTGTTTCGTATAGCATTGAAGGCTAAAATACATCGTGCCACACTTACATTTTGTGATCTCAACTACGATGGTAGTATTACGATAGATGAAGAACTCATGGATATGTGTGGCATAAAGGAATATGAATTAGTACAGGTCTTGAACTTGAACAACGGAGAGAGATTGATGACATACGTTATAAGAGGAGAAAGAGGAAAAGGTCAGATAGGTTTGAATGGTCCTGCTGCGCGTAAAGGACAGGTGGGAGATAAGATCATAATAGCTTCTTACAGCATAATTGATGAAAGAGAGGAGATAAAACCTGTTGTGATCCTTGTGGATGGCAAAAATAAACCGATTAGGGGAATTTAACCCATGGTACGTGCGTTCGTTTTGATGAGTGGTGGACTCGATAGTGCATTGGCTGCTAAATTGCTCTTAGAACAGGAAGTGAAGGTTATAGGAGTTGTATTTACTTCTTATTTCTTTTCACCTGTGGAGAGGAGTAGATCACTTGCAAAAGAATTACAGATACCTTTGATAACAGTAGATATAAGTGAAGAACACCTCAAGATCGTGCTTTCTCCTCCACATGGTTACGGGAAGAATATGAATCCTTGTATCGATTGTCATGCTCTAATGTTGAAAAAGGCAAAGGCATTGATGCCAGAATACAACATAGATTTCATCGCTACAGGTGAAGTGCTAGGTGAGAGAACGATGTCTCAGAATCTTAATTCTTTACACATTGTGGAAAAGGAAGCGGGATTGAATGGCATGGTTTTGAGACCCCTGAGTGCAGGATTACTTTCTCCTACATTTGCAGAACGAATGGAGATGGTGGATAGGACGAAGCTGCTTTCTATATCCGGTAAGAGTAGAAAAGAGCAATTGAGATTGGCATCTGAATATGGGATAAGTGGGTATTCCACACCTGCAGGTGGATGCCTACTAACAGATCCTGGATATTCAAGAAGGTTAAGGGATCTTGTAAAACATGATGAAGCCTGCGGTGAATCTGTAAAGTTGCTAAAGTTTGGAAGGCATTTTCGTGTAAACAATTCTAAAATCATCATCGGAAGAAACGAAGATGAGAATTTATGGATGGAAAAATTTAGTGAAGACGGGTATACTATATTGAGAGTAGAAGCATATGAAGGACCTATAACATTGGTTACCAATCCTACGGAACAGATAATATCAAACTACGCTGTACCCTTAACGATAAGGTATTCAGATGCTCCAAAAGATCGGGAGATAACTGTGCTATGCGGAAAATCCGGGAAGATGACAAAGATCAAAGGTAAAAGTATGACTTATGAAACCCTTGGCCTAAAACCGATTTAGGGAGAGAAGATGAAGATACCAGGTATATTCAGTGAATTATGGGATAAATTCATATCAATGCCCTTTCTTAAAAAGGTAATCATCGGAGCGATTGTGATAGGTACGGTCTTAACCATTTTCTTTTTGATGAAGTTTTTCTATGCCAAACCCAGGGCTGTAGCAGTGAATTCTGTAACTTCTACGACATCTACCACCTCTGGACTCGAAGTCCTCGTTCCTTCTGGTGCATTTCCGAAGGACAAACGATTTCTGATAAAAAGGATCTCTCCCGATTCGGATGAATATAATGGTTTAATATCAAAGTGGCAATTCGATGGTCCTATATACGATATAATTCCGAAAGACGAGAAAGATGAATGGTCCCCGAAACCCATAAAAATAAGATATCATCTCCCCTCTTCTTTAACTGATATAAAGGATGTTAACAACGTGGTAGTGAAATACATAACCGATGAAGTACCAGAGATAGAAAGACAATTCTATGGAGCAGAAGTATATGTAGAAAACGATATTCCATATATCCAGGTTATATCACACCATTTTTCGAAGATCGGTATCGAGATAACTCCTGTAAAGAACATAACCTATGGCTTGAACCATGTTATAGAGAAACCAGAGACTTTAAAACCGCATATCTTGCTGGTGGGCGGAATAGATGATAACTTTTATTCTTTGATTCCTCGAACAGTAACAGAAAAAAATCCTCAGGGGAAGAATTTGTGGGAGATATTTTTCCCTGATAGAAATATATGGGTGTATCGTTATCCATTGAAAGATACGAGAAATCTTATCTACACATCGGAATTTAACTATTATTTTAGAGATGAATCTTTGAAAAGTTATATCATCTTCGAAGGAGAAAAACTAAAGCAGGAGTTAGCTAATACTCACAGAGATTTCGATATCGTTGCTCAAGGTATTGGCGGGCTTATAGTAAGATATGCTTTAGAGAGCGGAAATGTGGTTAAAAATGTTAAGCATGTCGTTCTTATGGATTGCCCTAATTACGGTTCGGATCTGGTGGATATGACAACGTTCAAACCATTTTACAATATGTCGTCTAAAACGTTAGCAGATGTATACTATGTTAGTACACCAGAGATCTTTACGATCCTGCATAATACAGTTATTTCCTATGTTGAGAAACTGAACACATATGCTAATGAGATATTTCCCGATTCGAATGTGATGAAATATCTTAATTCTTTTGGAAAGAGAAAAGATATAAAATATATGGCAGTAGCAGGAGATGAGCCATCGTTTTCTACAAAGATTGCTACGAACACGCGATTTGCATACATATATCCTGAGATAGTTGAAGGAAAAGGAGATGGATTGGTTTCTATAAACAGTGCTTTGTTAAAATACGCTGACGTAAAAAGGATATATCATCATTCTTTCAGTGACATGTATCTCAGCAACGACGTGATAAAGGATATAAAGGCATTTCTAAGCGATAATATGAAGGCAGAGAAAAAGGTCACAAAAAAGAAGAGTGTGAGTAAGACTTCTGCTGTAATAGCACCTAATTCTAAAGTTTCTGGAGAGGTTTGGAAGTGCGAGCGAATTCATCGGGATGTTTCACTGCTTAGAAAAATATCTTCTATTAACGTTCCGAGAGATACGGATGATATAGATATTGGTAATGGTATCCTCTGGTATCGTTCTACACACAGTATAAAAAGGGGAGGCATAGAAGTATTTCATAATGATGGGACGAATTTGATAGCGATGGATGTCTACGGAAGAACGGCGGTTTTTCTCGATGGTTTGAAAAGAAGCATCTACAGTTTAGATAATGGCAGACTGTCTAAACATATTCTTCATATAAGTGATAAGGACCTCGTGGGCGTTTGTAAAGCTGGAGATAGCATCTATACTATTCTTAGAAATACCAGGGGGAGTTACGTATATAGGCTGGATGGAAATGGTAATTTAAAAGAAGTAATCGAGATGAATGGAGCGGCAAAGGGCATTAAATATCTCCCCTCTTACAACGAAATATTGGCATATACGAATACGGATATAGCATTACTAAATCGTAACGGTTCATTGGTGACCTACAAATTGATGTCTTCCATCGTTAAAGCAAGTGCTAAAACGAAGATCGCTGAGGAAATAAACGATGTGAGCAGAGAGGGAAAATTTCTCTTTGTACTCACTAAGGGATACTCTGTCTATAGTTTCAACATGATAAATGGTAACGCGGCATTGGTAACCAGTGGTGATGTAGGAAATAAAAAACTGTTATCAATAGGGAAATATATGCTTATAGCAGGAGAAAGGACATTCAATTTTTTAGACGTGCAAAATTACATAAGACTCGGTGGTTACTACGAATTGGAAGATAATGAAAGGGTAATAAACATTACAACTTATAATTCCCATATATACACGTTGATAGAAAATAATAATGGTAACAAACGAGTAGATGTATTTTCAATGGGCATTTGAAGAGGTGATCTTTATGCCCCGTTTGCTACGCTATACGTGTTCTATTCTTATTATAGCATTACTTTTCTGTGTAATGGTGTTGAGCCAGGAAAACATTATGGATAAAAATCCACTTTCGCTTGTAGATGCAGGCAAGAATGCGTTTGAAGATGGTGATTATAACAAGGCACAGAAGTATTTTGAAATGGCCTTAAAGCGATATCCTGAACTTGAATCCAGGATGCCAAAGTTGAAATTGTTGCTGGGTATAACGGCATATTACAGTGGAGATCTTGAAACAGCCAGGACATACCTATCTATCTTCAGTGATGAAAACATCGCTAAAGTTTTTCTTTCTTATATAAATCAACATCCGTTGAGCACGAGTAACATAGTAGATGTGATAAAAGCCGGGCACTCTATCTCTTCTCCCTCGCCTCCAACAACAAGGAAAGCCAGTAATCTTGCAGTATTCCTCGTATACTCTCTTTCAATCTTTTCATATTTTTTCTTCTTCGGTTTTCTCGAATGGAAAAGAAATACCTTTACCAATCTCTATCTCAGGATTCAACACGTCTTCGTCAAGCAGGGCACTACTTCCCCACCTGAGGAAACCGCACCACCTCCAGAGCAGACAGAACCTGTAGAAAAGGAACCGAGTAACTTTCAAAAAGAGATAGACTTCAGTACCTTGTTAGGAGAAGAGGTATCTCAATTTGCCGATATTCTTGAAGAGGAAAAGGGAAAAGAACCCGAGGAGAAACAGATCGCAGAGAAACCATCTGAAGAAAGTCAACTTCTGGAGCAAGATATAAGACAACTTGCATCGAAACCCGCAGAAGAAGTAAAAGTAGAGGAAAACGTTGATATAACTCCTCCAGCTCAATCTTCTACTGAAGGTGAATCTCCAGAGGAAAAGGAGTTATCGGACATACAGAAAACGGTTGAAATCACTAAAGAGGATATTGAGAGTGCTTCACAAGTAGTAGAATACGCGGGATTAGATAAGGATACACAATTTCAATATTTGATGGATAAATATGAAGACAAAGAAAAATATGAGCAAGAAGATGTAGATGAAATAGTCAAGGTATTTAAAAATATTGAGGAAGGAGCAGCTAAAACGAAGTGATAAATAATATAAGATTGAAAAACGGTTTAAGGGTTATTCTTTATCCTATCCCCTACGTGAGATCTGTGACTATAGGTTACGGAATAAAGGGTGGGGCATCGAGTGATGAAAGAGGGAAAAAAGGTATAAGTCATTTTCTTGAACATGTTATATTTAAGGGAACTCGAAAGTATTCTTCTTATGAAATAAGGCACAGGATCGAATCAATAGGAGGAGAAGTAAATGCCCTAACGGGTAGAGAATACACACTGATTTTCTCAAAGGTTCCAGATAAATATCTGGATAGGGCTCTTGATGTGATCTTCGATGTAGTTCAGCATCCGCTCTTTCCTCCTGAAGAGATTGAAAAGGAAAAAAAGGTGATAATAGAAGAGATAAAGATGTATGAAGATTCCCCTGCAGAACATTTATACGATAGATTCATTTCAGGTTTCTGGCAAGATTCTTCATTTGGACGTAGTATTACTGGAAATATCGATGAGGTGAAACGCATTGAACGACAGGACATTGTAGAACATTTTTCTCGATTCTATCATCCAAATAATGCCGTATTGTGTATAGTGGGAAAATTCGGTGAGAAATATGCCCTGGATTTGATAAAACATCTGAGTGAAAACCAGATGGGAGAAGAGCACAGATATCATCCTTTTATTTCTCCCAATTTTGCCCCCACATATGTAGAAAAAGAAGTTCAACAAGTTCACTTCATTGTAGGTTTACAATCTCTGCCATTAAAGGATGAAAAGATATATGAGTTATCAGTTCTACATACAATATTAGGTGGTGGATCAACTTCTCGCCTCTTCGAAACAATAAGAGAAAAAGAGGGGCTTGTTTACACAATTTATTCTGATGTCAATTCATATCATAATAATGGATTGTTATATGTTTATGGGGCAACCTCCACCGATAGATTTGAGAAAGCGTTATCTCTAATAAATGAGGAACTAAATAAGATTAGACAAAATGGAGTAATGGAAGAGGAAGTTTATGATGCTAAAGAAAAGATAAAAGGCGAATTTCTATTAGGTGTAGAAAGCACTTTCTCCATAATGCAGCATCTCTTTAACAGAGGTATTCATTCCCTTCCTCTCCTAAATACAGATGAGATACTTGAAAAAATAGATTCTGTTACCATAGATGGTGTTAATTCATTAGCGAATTCTTTATTTTCTCAAAAACGTGCCCTTGCTGTTCTTGCCAAAGACACGGATAGATTGAATACAGGAGTTGTATAAATCTATGGGAACGAGATGGATAAGATTGGAAAACGTTGAGGCTGGTATGAAATTGGCGCAGGAACTTCGAGATGAAATAACCCTCGAAATAATCTATGAAAAAGACCATACTCTATCAAAAGATGATATCCTATTTTTGAAGAAGAATAAAACCGTGTCATGGATACCTGTTTACACCGTAAGTGATAGTTTAGTCCAAACTCCTCTATCTTATAGAGTAGGAGAAGTAGAGGATGTCCTCGATAACATGTATCTTGAAAAACTTCCAGATGAGATATTGAACGAGCGTATGGAACTCTTTTCTCACGATATGCTGAAGCGTTCTGTGAGTGCTGTGGAAAAGTTCATGAGTGAAGCTTCGGAAGGTGGAAAGGTGGAGATAGAATCTGTGAAAAATATGGGTGAATCTTTAGTAAATGAAGCCACTTTGAGATACAAAGAAAGCGTTTTATTACCCTTATTGAAATTGAAGAATTATGACGATTACACTTATGCCCATTCTGTAAATGTTGCTACCACCTCCATATTTTTAGCCTTACAAATACATCTCGATCCGGAAGATATCAAGCGTCTTTCCATTGGGGCCCTCTTGCACGATGTTGGAAAAGTGAAAATACCCAATGATATCCTGAATGCCCCTCGGCGTCTTTCAAAAGAAGAGATAGCACTGATAAGAAAGCATCCGATATATGGTTTTGAAATTGCAAGAGATTCTGGTGTGGAAGATGCGAGTATCTTGCGTCCCATAACAGAACATCATGAAAAATTGGATGGGACTGGATATCCCTTGAACAAAAAGGGCGATGAGATAGGTATATTTTCGAGGATAACAGGTGTGGCAGATGTGTATGATGCATTGACAACTATAAGGCCATATCGCAATCCTTCAAATCCATACGATGCTATGAGTTTAATAATAAAGGATTCTGGTAAGAAATTGGATGAAAGAGTTGTGAATTGCCTCATAAATACTATAGGAATCTATCCTCCTGGGACACCTGTAGAATTAACAGATGGTTCCACGGCAGTTGCAGTGGTTTCTAATCAGGGTTTTCCTACCTTGCCAGTGGTAAAAATAATATCGAGCAGAGGATTAAAAGTAGGAAGTATTGTAGATTTGAGTAAACAGCATTCTTTAGGGGTCTTCAGAATATTGAGTATCGCCGAATTCGAGGATGCAAGAAATCTTTGAAAGGAGTGATCAAAATGCGGTGGGTAAGATTGAAGGATGCTTTACCAGGTGTTGTTTTAACTGAAGATCTCAAGGATGAGCAAGAGGGTGTAGTAATATTCAAGAAAGGAAAAAAACTATCTAATGCAGATATAGCATTACTCAAGAGTAAGTGGAACGTTTCCTGGCTGCCTGTGGAAACACTGGATGAGATAGAAGAGGGAAATTATAATGCTGTTGATGCTACTTTAAGTTCTGCGATCGAGCTCAAACGTTCTATATACATAGAAAAGATGAGAGAATTACCCGATTACGAAGTTCCAACGACTATTTCTGTTGAGATCATAAAAAAAGCCCTCGATACTGTGGAGAGGATAGTGGAAGAGATCGATGAACGAGGTGCTTTCAATCCTCAAAGTGTAAAAAGAATAGTGAGTGAGGTAGTAAATGAAATTCAGGAAAAGGAAAGTTCGAACATACAACCCATTTTACTGAAATTAAGGGATTACAGTGATTATACCTATACACATTCTATAAATGTAGCCATGCTTTCCTTGTATCTGGGCATCAATTTAGATTTAAATAGGGAGAATCTCATATCGCTTGCCACTGGTGCCATGCTTCATGATGTTGGTAAATGTAAGATTCCAAAGGAAATTCTCTTCTCGGAACGCAAGTTAACTCCTAAAGAATTCGCAATCATAAAGAAGCATCCTATCTTTGGATATGAAATCGCTCGAGAATCTTCCTTAAACGATAGGAACGCTGAAGAAATGATATTGGATCATCATGAAAGATTGGATGGAAGTGGTTATCCAAGAGGTAAGAAGGGTGATGAAATAAGTTTTTTCACTTCAATTGTAAGCATAGCCGATGAGTATGATGCCATTACTACGATGCGGGCTTACAGCAACGCACGTAATCCCTATATAGCTGTTTCAGCTATAATAGAAGATGCCGGACTCGGTAAGTTGAATCCCGATGTAGCAAATGTGCTTGTGAAGAGCATGGGCATATATCCGAGAGGGACGGTTATGTATCTGTCCGATGGTTCTAAGGTAGTAGCCATACAACAGAATCCTGGAATGCTTGTCAGACCGATCGTGAGGGTTCTGGAAAGCGAGAAGTTTGAAAAGGGAGAGCGCCTGGACCTATCCAAAATCGACCTTATTATTGAGAGTGTTATTAAGAAAAATGAAACACAATGAGTTTCATGTCATATCCAAACTCATTCCAACAGGGGATCAACCTCAGGCAATAAAAGAATTAAGCGAGAGTGTGCTTTCAAACAACAAATTCACTACACTATTAGGCGTAACTGGATCAGGAAAGACTTTCACAATGGCAAATGTGATAGAAAAGGTACAACTTCCTACTCTGGTTATATCACCCAACAAAGCCCTTGCTGCTCAACTTTACAATGAGTTTAAGGAATTTCTCCCTGAAAACAGGGTAGAATTTTTTGTTAGCTATTACGACTACTATCGTCCCGAAGCCTACATTCCTACCAAGGATGTATACATAGAAAAGGAAACGGATATAAATGATATCATACAGAAGATGAGGCTTTCGACGTTGAAATCCGTAATAACAAGACGAGATGTTGTTGTTGTGGCAAGTGTTTCCTGTATATATGCCAGTGGTGATCCCCGGGATTTCAGGGATATAAATCTACATCTTCTCAAAAGTGAAAGATTTGGACACAGGGATCTCTTGAGAAAATTGGCAAAGATGCGTTACGAACGAACTAACGGTGAACTTCAGCGAGGGAAATTTCGTCTTAAAGGTGATAGATTGGAGATATTTCCCAATTACGAAGATCTGTGTATAGGGGTTAATTTTTTTGATGATGAGATAGATGAGATATATTCCTTTGATCCTGTTAATAGAAGGAAAGTCGAAGAGTACGATAGTGTTCTCATATTTCCAGCGAAGGAATTCATAACGACAGAAGAAGCCATAAACAATGCTTTGCTTTCTATAAAGGAAGAGTTGAAAATAAGGGTGGAAGAATTCAGATCTCAGGGAAAGTACCTGGAGGCAGAAAGACTTGAACAGAGAACGAGATTCGATATGGAATCTATGAAAGAGATAGGGTATTGTTCTGGTATAGAGAATTATTCAAGACATTTTTCCGGGAAGAAACCTGGTGAACCTCCCTGGACGTTGTTGGATTATTTTCCGGATGATTATCTCGTTTTCATAGATGAATCACATATAACTGTTCCTCAATTACATGCCATGTCCAGAGGCGATAGGGCGAGAAAGAAGAATTTGATAGATTACGGTTTCAGATTACCGAGTGCTTATGATAACAGACCTTTGAGATTCGATGAGTTCTTAGAACGTGTGCCTCATATCGTTTTCGTATCCGCAACCCCCGGAAAATATGAAATAGAGGTTTCTAAGAGAGTAGTAGAACAGATCATTCGTCCCACGGGACTTGTAGACCCGGCTGTGGAAGTGAGGCAAACGGAAGGACAAATAGATGATCTGCTGAAAGAGATAAATATAAGAAAGCAAAGGAATGAAAGAGTATTGGTTACTACACTGACGAAGCGTAGTTCTGAAAGGTTATCAGATTATCTTGGAGAAATGGGAATAAATTCACTTTATCTTCACTCGGATATAGATACCATTGAAAGGGTGAAGATCTTGAGAAAATTGAGAAAAGGAGAAATAGATGTAGTAGTAGGTATAAACTTGCTGAGGGAAGGATTAGATCTTCCAGAAGTTTCATTGGTTGCTATACTGGATGCAGATAAAGAAGGTTATCTTAGATCGGAGGTTAGTTTGATCCAGACTATGGGCAGAACCGCGAGGAACATAAATGGAAAGGTAATAATGTATGCTGATATGTTAACCAATGCCATGAAAAGGGCAATGGAGGAGACGAACAGGAGGAGAAAGATTCAGATGGGATACAATATAAGTCATGGTATAATCCCTAAGACTATAATAAAACCTATAGAAAAAGGTATGTTTGAGGAATTCGGTTACAGGGAAAAGAAAATAAAGATTAAACGGAGCAAGGCTGTGGAAGAACTCTTTTCCCTTACGAATCTATTCGATAGAGAAGAATACATTCAAATTTTACGAGATGAGATGGCAAAGGCAGCAAGTGAATTGCGCTTTGAAGATGCCGCACAAATAAGGGATGAGTTGATGAAATTGAAAGTGCGTAAAAGATAGGAATCAAGGGGATAGGAAGTATGTTAAATATTGGAGCAATAGTAAATGGTATAACCATATTGGTAGGGAGTTTTTTAGGACTCTTTGTTGGTAAAAGATTAACTGAAAGGTTAAAAGAGGTATTATTCGAAGCGATAGGGGTAACAACCATTATAATAGGTGTTAAGATGTCACTCGATGCAAAATACTTGATCATCGTTCTTGTAAGTCTTGCAATAGGGGGAGTGTTTGGAGAAGCAGTAGAAATAGAAAAGAAGTTGGATGCGTTCGCTGATAGTTTGAGACATTTCTTCATGATTGAAGGGAGAGATAGATTTGTTAAAGGTTTTGTTACAGCCTTAGTACTTTTTGTAGTTGGTCCTATGACTATATTGGGATGTATTCAAAGCGGAATATCTTCTTCCTCAGAATTGCTCTTACTCAAATCTATGATGGATGGTATATCTTCGATCATACTGGCATCAGCTTATGGAAAGGGGGTTGTTTTTTCTGCCGGTGCAGTATATGTCATCGAAGGATTTCTTATACAGATAGCGAGTTTGATAAAGTTCATCGGTGTTAAACCATACATAAATGATTTCAGCGGAGTTGGAGGCCTTATAGTTATCTTAATAGGGATAAGATTATTGCATATAAAAGAGATAAAAGTGGGGAATTTTTTGCCTGCTTTACTGGTAGTTATATTCTTAGACTGGATTACCTTATCTCTTTCTTAAATGTAGATAACCTCGATACCAAAGTTGTGTCGTCATCCATATAGTGTAAGATGAAATTGATCCACAAAAGACAATGCATCCTGTTGAGGTTTTGACTTTAAGTCGGCATTACGAAATTCGCATTAGCCGCGAGTTAACACAAAGTAAAGAAGATGTTGAATGATGTTATTTTCGTGGTAG
>QNAT01000009.1 GCA_003641555.1 Thermotoga sp. | reverse complement strand
TCATAATCACAACACCTCTCTCTATTTTATATCGACAAGATTTTTGTTTACTTTAATTGGAATATTTTTATGGTCATCGAATTCCTTAACGCAAATTTCGTAATGCCAACTTAAAGTCAGAACCTCAACAGGACAATTTTCACCTTACACCATACACTCCCATAACCGTAAGGGACATGACTTCAGTTCCATCGGACAGGTTTAAAAACCTGTCCCTACGATTTTTTTGAAACGATTGTATCTTAACTTTCTATTTTCAAATACCTCTTTTTGCGATCCTCTGTTATGTTCATTTCTTTTGCTTGATACAAGTCAAACGAACCAAAGAAAAAGTCAGAACCTCAACAGGACAATTTTCACCTTACACCATACATTCCCGTAACCGTAGGGACATGACTTCAACGTCTCTGCCCATTCCGCCAAAGGCGAATGATATTATGGAACTCCGTTCCATCGGACAGGTTTAAAAACCTGTCCCTACGATTTTTTTGAAACGATCTTATCTTAACTTTCTATTTTCAAATACCTCTTTTTGCGATCCTCTGTTATGTTCATTTCTTTTGTATCAAGACAAAAGAAATGAACATAAATTGGTGGATCAAAAATGGATTGGTATTTTACAACTGCATGAATACAAACTTTTTCACAACATAGTTAATAAAAAATGGAGATTTCAGGTAATTTACAAAAAGAATCAGAAATAACAGCGAAAGATCATAATATTCTGGTGTAATTGAGTATAATTACTCATATTACTCTATAAATATGTATCATTAGACTTGCCACATTTGCAAATTTATCTTAATATTTATTAGCAGTTTAACATCGAGAGTGCTAAAAACTCTTAGAAAATTTTTGAGGAGGGATGAATTATGAAAGTAACACCATTGGGTGAAAGAGTTTTTATCAAACCCATCAAGGAAGAGAAGAAGAGCGAAGGAGGACTTGTCTTACCTGATACAGCCAAGGACAAGCCTCAAAGAGCAAAGGTGATCGCAGTGGGAGATAGCGATGAAATAAAGGTAAAAGTAGGAGATACCGTTATCTTTGCTAAATATGCTGGTACCGAACTCAAGCTCGACGAAGAAGATTACATAATCATTGATAACGGTGATCTACTTGCCGTTGTCGAAGAGTAAAAGGAGTGTGGTGTAAATGGCTGCTAAAATACTCAGTTTTGATGAAGATGCAAGAAGATCGTTAGAAAAGGGAGTGAATAAACTCGCAGATGCTGTTAAAATAACACTTGGACCCAAAGGAAAAAATGTGGTTCTTGAAAAGAGTTTTGGTTCCCCCACTATCACGAACGATGGTGTCTCAATAGCCAAGGAAATAGAACTGGAAGATAAATTTGAAAACTTAGGTGCACAATTAGTAAAAGAGGTCGCCACAAAAACCAATGACATAGCAGGAGATGGAACCACAACAGCAACTGTTCTTGCTCAGGCAATGATAGAAGAAGGTTTGAAAAACGTTGCAGCTGGTGCTAATCCTATGGTAATGCGGCATGGAATTGAGAAAGCCACAGAAAGAGCGGTTGAAGAGATAAAGAAATTCAGTAAAAAAGTAAAAGGAAGAGAAGATATCACGGATATCGCAGCTATATCTGCAAATTCCAGGGATGTAGGCGAATTGATAGCAAATGCCATGGATAAAGTTGGAGAAGATGGCGTTATAACAGTTGAAGATTCTAAATCCCTGGAAACATTCGTAGATTACGCAGAAGGAATGAAATTTGATAGGGGATATATCTCCCCATATATGGTAACAGATACGGAAAGAATGGAAGCATATTTGAAAGAACCGTACATCTTGATAACGGACAAAAAACTCAACGCAGTTAAGCCTTTGATAAAGCTTCTGGAAAAGGTAGCACAAACTGGTAAGCCTCTCGTAGTTATAGCTGAAGATGTAGAAGGTGAAACACTGACAACTATGGTTCTCAACAAGTTAAAGGGTACACTTGAATCATTAGCGGTGAAAGCACCTGGGTTCGGAGATAGAAGAAAGGCTATGCTGCAGGATATAGCGATTCTTACAGGTGGTACGGTCGTCTCAGAGGAGATAGGAATAAAGTTGGAAGATGTAGAGATCAGCATGCTTGGGAGAGCTGACGCTGTTAAATCTAACAAAGATGATACCATAATCGTAGGTGGAAAAGGCGATGCCCAAAAGATACAGGATAGGATAAAACAGATAAAGGTCCAGATAGAGAATACAACATCACAGTATGAGAAGGAAACTCTACAGGAAAGAATGGCAAAATTGGCTGGAGGAGTAGCCGTTATAAAAGTCGGTGCTGCTACTGAAACCGAACTGAAAGAGAAGAAACACAGAATAGAAGATGCCCTATCTGCCACAAGAGCCGCTGTAGAAGAAGGAACTGTCACCGGCGGTGGAGTAGTACTCTTAAAAGCTTCAAAGGCCCTTGAATCGCTTCATCTGGATGGAGATATGCAGGTAGGTGTTAATATTGTTAAAAAGGCATTGTCAGAGCCTATTAGACAAATTGCAGAAAACGCTGGAGTAGATGGGGGCGTTGTTGCAGAAAAAGTAGGGGGTTTTGATGATCCCAGAATGGGATTCAATGCCCTTACTGGCAAGTACGAGGACCTCGTGAACGCAGGTGTGATAGACCCCGCTAAGGTAACAAGAAGTGCTTTGCAAAATGCTGCTTCCATTGCTTCTATGCTTCTAACAACCAATGTGCTGGTTGTTGAGAAACCAGAAGAAAAGAAAGCAGCACCCGCACAACCACCGTATCCTCCTGAATATTGATGTAAGAAAAAAGGAGAACCTTAAATGGTTCTCCTTTTTATCTCTCAAATTCCCAAAATTCTATTTATTTTGGGCTTATTAAACCCCACAATAGTTCTGCCTTTCAATAGTATAACTGGGACAGAAAAAAGATGAGTTTTCTTCTCTAATTCCATAGCATATCGTGGATTGTGTTCTACATTTTTCTCCACAAATGGAACTCCTAACTTTCTAAAATATTCCTTTGCTGCTTTGCAATACGGACAATGTGTACTGGTATAAACCACTGCCTTAAAAGACACCTTTATTCACCTCTTTGCAATTTTTTATTATTTCGTCTATAAAACCTTTGATCTCTTTTAATCTTTTAACCTCTTTTCTGATCTCTTCTTTTCCTTTCTCTGTGATAGAATATTTTCTTCTTCTGGGTCCCAGATGACTCTTTTTCCAGATGGAACATAGATATTCTTCCTTTTCGAGTTCTCGAAGCGTCTTGTAGAGGGTTCCTGTAGAACCCTCATCCAATCTTATTCCCACACCTTCAAGCCTTTCGATCAATTCATAACCATAACTACTGCCACAAGACAAAAGGGACATTATCGCTATTTTTATGTACCATCCTTTTCCACCAAATCCACATGTTGACATATCTACTATATGATAATATCATATAGTAGATATGTCAAGCGATATTTGATCAGAATTCAGACATTTTGCAAATGGTTACTTACTTTCTACCCTTACTACTTTTATTATGAGTGATTACTCTTAAAAGGTCTTTTGCAGCAAGATAAGGTCCTTCTCTTTCGTATCCCTTTATTCCAAGCATTGTCCTTATCTCACCTACCCTTATTCCTTCGTTGAACATTTTCGTGATGTACTTTCTGGCTATTTTCTCATGAGCCTCTCTTCTTTGAACTGCCCCGAAAGGATTGGCAAAATATGAGTAAGACAATCCTTTTTCTGATGTGGTGCCTTTTGCCATCCGGGCTCCCTTTGAAAAAGTTTCAAGAGCAATATCAGGATCGCGAAAAAAGCGAATTCTTTCCTCATTCGAGTTAACATTGGTAAAGTTGTTTGCGTATAAGAAAAAATCTATGGGTGTTGGTGCTGTGATCCGATCGAAGTTCCCATACGGTACGATAACTCTTGCGTTGCTTTGATCGGGATTCATGAAGATGCTTCTATCTATGGTAGCATAAGCGTAACCAGGTGGGAGGTCATCGAGCCTTACAAAGGCTCCAGTTTCTGTCCCATAGGCTACAACCCGATCGTTCTCGATATCAAGTGACCCCATATCATCTATTATGATCTCGAGATCAGAGATCTCAGTAAGTCTTCCAAGAGCATCGAGTGTTTCTGATTTACCTGCGCCACTGTCCCCAACGAACATAGCTGTTGCACTTTGTCCGCTCTTGAGCTTTATTCGTGCAAGGGAACCATGTATTGGAAGTTTGAATGTGTCAATCATGATCAAATTATGCACAGTTAATACTATTTTCTTAGCATATCCAAAGTAATCATTTTCTTCGATATCAGGTACCACACCAACGTACAGGTCATCTTTGAATACAACCCCATTGATGTAGTCTTTGCCTATACTTTCGAGTGGTAAACCGAAGAAGACAATTCCATCTGGCTTTCTCAATTCTTCCGGGGTTACAATTTCGAAAAGATTGGCAAGTCCAGCAACATGGCAAAGGTACTCAGAATTGATGTAAATGTAAAGTATCAATCTTCCAACGTGAATGGGTAATACGTACCATTTCGATTGGCCAAGATCGATCTTTGACAGTATTTTTTCATTCACAATTGGAAAGATGCCCTTTCTCTTGTTAGACTTTGTATGAAAGATCACAGGGGGTTCGAATATGATTCCCCAGATAAAAGGCATCGAATATAGCAAATGATAATCCAATCTTTCTTTTTCACGAATCCTTGGCTTATCAACGAGGAAAATGACCTGTGCCCCGCTCGGTACTTCTCGGAGGATCTTTTCGGTCTTCAAGAAAATATTCTTCTCCAGCGTCCTGTATAAATTTCTTACAGTTTTTTCAAAGGTGTTACCAATGAATTCTGTGGATTTGATAACACTATCTCTCACGTTGAAACTTCTTGGATATCTCTCACGCTTGATAATAAATCTGTGCTTTTCCCTCCAAAAGTCATAAAGACCCTCAATAAAGTCATGAAGCTTATGTACGTCTGCATTGGAATTTCTCTCGCTAATTGGTCTGAGCGTTAAAAGGTATAAAAAAAACACCATTTCCTGATAGTCGTAACCATTATTATGCTTGAATTGCAAAAGCACATCAAGTATTGGAGAATCTATGGATTCCAGGAATTCTACATACTCTTTTATGATCTCCTTGAAAATCGGACTTGCAACCACTTGATCGTAATTATCGATAAGTGTTCCTTCTACTGTGATAGTTCTCAACAAAATCCCCCCTTTAATTCAGAAGCACAATGAGATCATATCGACCTTTTAACCTTGCCAGACCTCAGACATTTCGCACAAACATATATCCTTTTCTTTTCCCCCCCGATATAGACTTTTACCCTTTGCAAATTTGGCTTCCATAAGCGTTTCGTATGTCTTTTGGAATGGCTAACTTTATTCCCGGTGGATATACCTTTACCACAAATAGCACATCTCTTTGCCATATTTTACCTCCTCTCAGAATCGATCGTAGTTTCTATTTTGCACAGGACGATTCGATTCAAGTACTTTCTCTAACACTTTGTTATCTACAAGATAAGTGGATGTCATCGTTACAACACCAGCAAGTATCAGGCCTCCCATGATATCGAGAAACCAGTGAATACCCAAATATAAGGTAGAAAAAGATATACCAAGCGCCAATATGCCATAGAATATCTTTAAAAACTTATGTCCCCTAAGATAAGACATTATAAAAAACATGGAGATAGAAAATGAAGCATGAAGACTGGGAAAACAGTTATTTATTCCTCCGGCCTGATGATATTCCTCTACCATTACTTTAGGGAATATCGTATTCATAACATGAACGATTCTCGGATCTGTATAGCCTGCCACATATACAGGGAAGAATATATAAAATGGCATAGCATATATGTAATTCATAATTATAGAAGTAGAAGTTAGAGCATACATCCTTTCATTACCCCTTAAGGCAAAATAATAGGGTGTTAGAAACAGGATCGTATTTATCCCCAGAAGATATATTAATGTAAAAGTACCGTCAAAGAAAGGAGTTCTTAATTTCTGTATCCATATAGAGGGATTGGCAGACCATATATCAAAGAAATGTGTAAAATCCAGTCCAAGAATACGTGTAAAGGATAAATCAAGGTTGGTCTCAAACATATTCATGATAAATACAAAGGCCAGAAAAAGGGTATATACTCTCATCCCTGGGTTTAAAAATAAATTACCAGTCCCTTTCCGTAGGAAGATGAATAAATCTTCCTCTGGATTGGCATACATATATACCATAATCATTGTTCCAAATGACATTAAGAATAACCATACAAACATATAGATTCCTCATTTCAATTGAGCTCTTCAAATTTTAACATGAAGGATATAAAAATTGCAAATATCCGAATTGCATCACGAAAAAATGCTTTAGCACCAGGACGGGTTAAATAGAATTCAGGAAAGTTATCACTCTTGTTTTGAAGTCTTTTCCCCCACCTCTCTCACTTGCTTTCGGATAGAGTAGTGAATACAGATCGGATGCCTTGAGGTCATATGTAAATTCTTCTAATGCTTCTCTTTCATTAAAATCTTTATACCTATCTTTGTCTCCTTCCGCTCTTCTCATGACATCTCTGTATCTTGACACAGTGGTTATGATAGGTATCGTAGTAGTGTTCTTCATATTCTTCAAAACTTTCTGCCCACGTTTGTTGAAGCCGAGTACCCTTATGTATTGTGGACCGATTTTATTGAAATACCTTACCTTTTCCTTGCTCAGACCGAAATATATGTGAAGGAGGAGGCGTGAAAGCTTCGTATACGTGAATCGTTTAGTCTTAACAAGCCTCAGGAACGCTGAAATATCCGTGGCTGTTCTCGCATATCTTATCAATCTGTTCTCAAGTCCCTCAGTAACGCCATATATTCTTTGCAGTTCAGCCTCATCGGCAATTCTCAGTCTTGCGAGTAAAGTGCTGGATAGAGATGCAAGTGATACAGGCCCCTTGCCCACTTCGAATTCTTCTTCGCATATTGAAAAAGAAGGGGGAGGAAGAGCTTTTTTCATACCGCTTTTATCTCCTTTTAACATGATTTTACGTATTGCTGTAGCGCTCGAAAATTGTCCTTCATATCTTTCTTGCAGATAACCCGAACCTATGCGTTTTATAGCAATAGGAGAAATAGAGGAGTTGTAATGTTTCAGAGCTATCATGTATTCTATGCCTAATATATCGTTGGAATTCTTCACTATATCAGATGTAGAGTCGTCTTCATTCTGTAGATATCTCCTCAGAGCAAGTCTTCTGGCTTCTGGGAAGGATAATCCTTTATTCAACTCATCATGCAGGAAAGATTTAAATGTAAGCGGTTCATCGACCAAAACAGAAAACACAGGCATCATCTTCTGCATATCCCCCACTTCGCTGCCGAACCAGATCTCATCTACAGCATGCATCCTGTGAAGTATTCCCACTGCTCCCCGGGCAAAACCACGTGCATCTTGTGTTGCATAAACGAACGGCAATTCCACGACAAGATCCACCCCATTGAAGATGGCCATCTTTGCCCTTGCAAACTTATCCAATATGGCAGGTTCACCTCGCTGGACAAAGTCTCCACTCATAATACATACTACTGCATATGCTTTGCCTCTTTTTCGGATTTGATCCAGATGATAGAGATGCCCATAGTGGAAAGGATTGTATTCGACAATCGCACCTATGATCTTTCTATTCATATCGTGTTCATAATGAAATACGCTCTCTTACATATTGTAAAACCTTTGTCTCAGTTTTCTCAAGCGATGTGTCCTTTAAAGTACATCCTGCCGCTCTTGCGTGTCCACCACCGCCAAAATGAACTGCTATTTCACTAACATCGAAATATTTTTTGGAACGAAATTCTACATGGATATCCCCTTTTTTGTGCTCTATGAACAGGATGGCAACCTCTACAGTGTTTATGCTTCTAATAGTTTGAACAAAAAAGGTTGAATCTTCTTCCTTTGTATTGGTTTGTTTGAACATATCTTCGGATATATACCCCCAACCGAGTTTACCGTTTAATTCCACATGCAGTGTTTGAAGAAACAGGCTGTGGAGTTTTAGTTGCTCCAGTGTTATATTTTCTAATACCATATTGGCAATATCATTTATTCTTGCTCCGAGTGCAACCAATTCCGATGCATCTTCAAGTGTTTCATGGGTGACATTGGAATATTTGAAAAATCCTGTATCAGTAGCTATACCGGTCAACAGGATCTGAGCATGTTCTGGAGATATATCAAATCTAATTGCTTTCAAGAATTCATAGATGATCTGAGAGGTAGATGCATAGGATGAATCTATCCAATTGATATCTCCAAAATCCTTACTGGTTTTGTGGTGATCGATAACTACTATGGGTATATCCTTTTTTTCTAACAACTCATTTACTTTCCCAATACGTCCTTTATCAGATGAATCCAATATGAAGACAAGATCGAATTGTTTATCTTTCAGTTCCTGGGGTTTAAATATACTCTGCCAGGTTGGGATTCCCCTGAAAACATGGGGAACATCATCTTGCAAACAGGCAAAAACCTTTTTGCCAAGTTTTCTCAGAGCATAACTCAATCCCAATACAGAACTAATACAATCGCCATCTGGGCGTATATGACCTGTGACGAGAATAGACTGTGCCTCTTCCATAACAGATTTGATCTCCATAACTTTCCTTGAATACACATCCTCTATCACTATTCTATCGTTTTGCAAAGGAAAATGAATGGTAAATGTCGTTCCTCTCCCTTCTTCACTGTCAACCTCTATATACCCTTTGTATCTCTCAACTATGCTTTGTACTATCGATAACCCGAGTCCACTTCCTCTCTTACCAGGTACATTGGACTTTTCAGACCTGTAGAATCTATCAAATATATGAGGTATAGCATCTTTTGGTATGCCTATACCGGTATCCGCTACCTGAATGATTATCTCATTTTCTCTTTTAAAAAGACTCACTCTTGCCCTTTTTTCACCGATCTTCTGTGCGGTATATTTCACGGCATTATCCAGCAAATTGGAAAATAGCTGAGTCAGTAATTCAGGATCGCCAAACATGTTAATGTTTTCATCCGCCTCGAAGTCCAACGATACATTACATTCCATAGCCAAAGGCTTTACAAGATCCATTACATATTGTATTACCTCTTTAAGATTTACCTCTTCATAACGTGGATGAAAATCATCTGCCTCCAATTTCAATATGTCGAGCAACTCATTCAACAGATTGGACATGCGGCTTGCTTCTTTTTCAATTATATTGAGGTATCTCATAGCCATATCTTTATTCTTCAAACCATCTAAGAGGAGTGTTTCCGCAAAGCCTTTGATGGAAGTGAGAGGAGTTTTCAATTCATGAGATGCATTAGACATAATATCACGTTGACTCTTATCGATGAGATTACTTACGATTATTGCTGCTGTTTCCTTATTCAAATCTCTCAGGGGAATGAGTGTGCAGGCATACTTATCCATCTTAATAGAGAAATATTCAGAAAGAGAGTTATCAGAATTTTTCCATTCCTTCAATATATTTCGTAATAACTTTATTAGTGTAGCATTACCTGCTACCCCAGATATTTCTTTACCGATCAGATGTTCTTTGGGAATATTCAAGAGGGCAGAAGCAGATTTGTTCAAAAAGGTGATCCTTTCACCCTCAATTATAAAAATCGCGTCACGAACGTGATCCAACACTTTTTTCATGTCAATGCACTTTTCTTTTATGTGGGGTGAGATAGATCTTTTTCAGGATCTCGGAATTTATATCCTCTACCCCGAACCGTTATTATGTATTGAGGAGAAGATGGATCTTCCTCTATCTTCATCCTTAATCTCCTGATGTGAACATCTATTTTACGGGGATCTAAACCATAATCATCATTCCAGATCTGGCTTAACAACTCAGCTCTACTGAATACCTTCCCCTCGTTTTTTGCAAGAAAATGCAAGAGATCGAATTCCAGCGAAGTCAAATTGATATTTTTCCCCCTTACTCTGAGCTCGTATTTATCCGGATCTATTTCAAGGTTTTGAGCCATTATTTTGTTATTCTTGCTTTCCTCTACATGAGTAGTTCTGTAACTCATTCTTCTGAAAATCGCTTTGATTCGTGCGAGCAACTCCCGGATGCTGAATGGTTTTGTTACGTAATCATCTCCACCTATTTCAAATCCAACGACTCTATCAAACTCGCTTGATTTTGCAGTCAAAAATATTATTGGTTTGTCCTGGGTTTTCTTCCTTTCACGTATGATACGACACAATTCCTTGCCATCCATATCGGGAAGCATAATATCTATTATGAAAAGATCTATTGTTGCTTTTTCCATCAACTTGAGGGCTTCTTTGGCATTATATGCCTTCAAGACGTCATACCCTTCTCCTTTTAGATTGTAACTCACAAGTTCTACTATTGAAGGTTCATCATCAACTACGAGGATTCTTTCCTTCATAGATCATCTTCCTTCCCAATACCCGCAACACGAACTATAAAGTCCTTCAGTTCTTCTTTGCCATTGGACAAATACCATTCTAATCTGGCAGAACGATACCCCTTGATTTTAATTATAACCCTTTTTAACATTTTTCTCAATATCTTAACTCTTTTCGTAAATGTACCTTTATCACAAATGTCATATCTCTCAAAGGGGGTATTAGGTTTCGGTACGAAGAGATTCACGTTCAGCTTGATTGCAGAAAAACCAAATTTACTCTGAATCTTCTCGATGAGAGTGACTGTCTCAATAATATCATCATCGATTTCCGTAGGTAAACCCAACATGAGATATATTCTCAAGCGTTGTATGCCTGCTTCCTTTGCTATGGATAATCCTTCGAAGATCTTATCGTTCGATAGGCCCTTGCGTATGAATTTTCTCAACCTTTCACTGCCAGTTTCTAAACCCATCGTAATGGTTTTCTGCCCTCCTTTTACAAGCACTTTTGCAAGTCTCTTAGACAATGTATCTATCCTTATAGAGGAAAGTGAAAAGGAAAAATCGTTATCTTCGAGATAGTCCAGGACATCATTTAAGTAAGGATAATCTGAAGGAGTCGCACTGACCAACCCTATATTTTTTATTCTTACTTTGACTTTTTCCAGACGTGCTATTACTTCATCGGATTCCATGAATCTATAAGGAAAATATGAATAAGGTACAACACAGAATTTACATCTTCTCGTACATCCCTTTGCTATTTCCAGAAGATAACGTTTTCCGAATGAAGAGTGTGAACTCAATATAACAGTCTCTGCTCTTGAACGGTGAAGGTCACTCAATCTGACTGCTTTTCCCATATATCCTGTAGCAGGGATATATGCACTCTTCAGTAAAGAAAGGGTGTTCAATATCTCCTCCTTTGTCATCCGTTTTTTCATCCCTTCATGTATCAATTCGAATAACCTGAGCCCCCCTTCCTCTATATCTCCAAGGAAGAAAACATCGACAAAAGCGGAGAGCGGACGAGGATTGATATACGTTATAGCACCACCGCATATCACTATTGGATCGTAGATATTCCTCATACTCGCGAGGGGATTTATTCCACTTTGATATAAAGATGAAACCAAATTGAAGTAATCTAACTCAAAAGATACCGAGAAGGCCACAATGTTGAATTCGTTTAGCAGGGTGTTGCTTTCAACAGAACGCAGGCTACCGCTACCATTGTAAAAAAATCTTTCACATCTTATGATGCCTGAAGAATTGAGCAAATCATACACGGCATGATAACCTAAATTGGACATTCCTAAACTATACGAGTTTGGATATACGAGAGCTACTTTTAG
>QNAT01000008.1 GCA_003641555.1 Thermotoga sp. | reverse complement strand
CTCGAAAGAAGCGCTGTTGAACTGGCAAAGGATTGGAGAACAGATAAGGTGTTAAGACGTCTCGAAGCATTACTCATAACAGCAAATAAAGATAACATACTCGTTGTATCAGGCAGCGGTGAGGTTATAAGACCGGATGAAGATATCGCTGCGATAGGTTCTGGTGGTATGTATGCCCTTGCGGCTGCGAGGGCTCTCATGAAAAATACGAATCTATCTGCAAGGGAAATAGTATCCGAAGCGATGAGAATAGCCAGTAGCATATGTATATATACGAATGGAAATATAACGATAGAGGAGGTGAAATAGCAATGAGTGAATTGGTAGAAGCGAAATCGAAGGCTAAGAAGGATTTCGATACGATGACCCCAAGAGAGATAGTTCAACAATTAGATAAGTACATCATCGGACAAGATGATGCTAAGAAGGCTGTAGCAATAGCCATGAGGAACAGGATCAGGCGTCAAATGTTAGACGAAAATATGAAGAAAGAGGTTGCACCAAGGAATATTTTGATGATAGGCCCCACTGGAGTAGGAAAAACTGAGATAGCAAGGAGACTTGCTCAATTATCAGGCTCGCCTTTCGTTAAAGTCGAAGCAACGAGATTCACCGAGGTCGGTTATGTAGGAAAAAATGTAGAATCCATGATAAGAGACCTGGTAAGTGTTGCCATTAATATGGAAAAAACGAAAAAGATGGAGGAAGTCAGATCGAAAGCAGAGGCACTCGTAGAAGAAGAAATAATCAATGCATTTTTGCCTCGTAAAAAGGTTACTACACAGCAGGATATGTTAGCCTCTTTTATACGCAGTATGGGAGGTGCAAGACAAGAAGAACCTGCTGCTCCTCCACATTATGAGGAACACCATGTCAATGTCAATAGAGAAGATGTAAGGAAGCTGTTGAGAGAGGGGAAACTGGAAGATAAAGAGATCGAGATCCTTATAGAAAATTCAAGCGTTCCAAAGATAGGTTTGTTTGGCCCTATGGGTATGGATGAAATAGATTTCGATCTTCAAAATATATTCGGTGGCATGTTTCCCAAAAAGAAGAAAAAAAGAAGAGTCAAAGTAAGAGAAGCCCGAAATCTCTTGTTTCCAATAGAAGCCAATAAATTGATAGATGAAGATAAAGTCCAACAGGAAGCTTTAAAACTGGCAGGACAGCGCGGGATCATATTTCTGGATGAAATGGATAAAATAGTGGGAGGCAGTAGTAAGAGCGGCCCGGATGTCTCTCGAGAAGGTGTACAAAGGGACCTTTTACCTGTAGTAGAAGGTACGACTATAATGACGAAGTATGGTTCTGTAAAGACAGATTACATACTCTTCGTAGCTGCCGGGGCATTTCAAACGTCAAAGCCTTCAGATCTCATACCAGAATTACAGGGTAGATTCCCGATAAGGGTTGAATTAAGAGCACTTACCAGGGATGATTTTAAGAGGATACTTACTGAACCTAAGAATGCTATAACGAAGCAGTACAAGGCATTGCTTGCAACAGAAGACGTGGACCTGGAATTCTCTCCAGATGGAATAGAGAAGATAGCAGAGATAGCAACTATAGCGAATTCCAAGAGTGAAAATATAGGGGCTCGAAGACTATATACAGTAGTGGAACGACTCCTGGAAGATGTTCTTTTCGATACTTCTTCCTTAAAGGGGACAACAATTGTTGTAAATTCGAATTTTGTAGAAGAGAAACTCGGAGATATAATTGAAAGTGAGGATCTTACATCGTATATTTTGTGAGGGAGGCAAAAGTCCATGGAACAGAATCGTGAAATCACTCTTGAATTTGTGAGAGTTACAGAAGCAGCTGCACTTTCTGCGAGCAGATTCCTGGGAAGAGGAAACAAAGAAATGGCAGATGGAGCTGCTGTCGATGCCATGCGAGGTATGCTCGATTTAGTCGATATGCGCGGTACAGTGATAATAGGAGAAGGCGAAAAGGATAAGGCTCCCATGTTGTACATCGGAGAGAAGATCGGTAACTGGTCCAACGGTTCACCAGAAGTGGATATAGCTGTAGATCCGATCGACGGTACACGTCTCGTGGCTTATGGATTACCAAATGCGATAAGTGTTATAGCAGCCGGTCCAAAGAATAGTTTTATGAACATACCTACATACTATCTCAAAAAACTCGCTGTGGGTCCAGAATTATCAGGTAAATTGGATATAAATGCTCCTGTAAGAGAGAATTTGAAAGTTGCAGCGGCGATCCTCGGATTGAAGATAGGAGAACTAACCGTTGTAGTATTAAATCGAGAAAGGCATCAAGAATTGATAGAGGAGATAAGAATAGTAGGGGCAAGAATAAAATTGATAAATGATGGTGATATAGCCGCAGCGATAGCAACTGCTTTAGAAGGTAGTGGGGTAGACATGTACATGGGTATAGGTGGCGCAACAGAGGCTATTCTTGCTGCGGCAGCGTTGAAGAGTCTGGACGGTGAAATACAGTGTAGATTCTGGGAGGAAAACGAAGAAGAAAAAGAGCGAGCTTCTAAAGCAAATTTCGATCTCGATAAGAAATTTAAAATGGAAGATCTGGTATCTGGTGAAAACATAATATTTTCCGCTACTGGTATAACAAATGGTGATATGGTTGAAGGAATAAAATTCAGTGGGCCAAAAGCTATAACTCATAGCATAGTGATGAGATCGAAGAGCAAGACGATAAGGTACATAAAATCCGTTCATGATCTCAGATATAAAAAGATTCCTCTGAAGTCTCTTGACAAAGAGATAAGCCTGACGTTTAATCGAGTTAATGTAGGTTAAAAACATTACTATGTGTGGTATACTTAATGAGTAAAATATCGTTAATTGAATGGAAGGAGGATTTGGATTTTTGATTTCTTATGGCATTTAATATTGGAGATTTAGTAAAAGGGAAAGTAGTTGCAATTAAGAACTTCGGTGTGTTGGTAAAATTGGGTGAAAGAGAAAAAGGGTTAATACACATATCCAAAATTTCCGATTCTTATGTTAAGGATGTGAAGACTGTGTTTCAGATAGGTCAAGAAGTGCAGGCAAAAGTGATAGGGTTTACGAAGGATGGTAAATTCGATCTGTCTACACGCGAATCTGATCTGAAGGGCAATGAGAAAATAGTGCATGATCATAAACGTACGCCGGATAGCAATCGTAAAAAAGAAGTATTCGAGAAAAAACTTTCCAGATTCATGAAGGAAAGTGATAGAAAGATTTCCGATTTGCGTAAGAGTATGGATAAAAGGCTGAAGTCCAGCAAATACAAGAAAAAATGATCAAAAAGATCGTCGTATATTTTTTGATCGTATGTTTATGTGCAATCGTTTCTTTTTCCAATGTTATTTCTTTGGACAGGATGGAGATAGTTTTTAATGACCCCCCTTATGACTCTGGTATGAAAAAGGCGTTAACCAATTTTGTAGATTCTGCTGCATCGAGTATAGCATTAGCAGCATATTCTTTGCGGGGGTCGGTATTGAGAGATGCCCTTTTGAAAGCAGCGAAAAGAGGGGTTAAGATCAGGGTAGTTGCAGACGATTCCAATATATGGAATTTTTATATACTAAAATCCAAAGGCATAAAGGTCCGTTTTGATGCTTCTCCAAGCCTCATGCATAATAAGTTCATAATAGTAGATGATAGAAAGGTATGGACAGGTTCTACCAATTTCACTCATATGGGTTTGAATTTCCACAATAACAATTCCATCATCATAGATGCAACGCCAGTTGCTCGGGATTTCGAACGTGATTTTGAACAGATGTGGAATGGCGATTTCCATGAAAATAAGAGAGCAGATAGATACCATGAATTCAGTGTAGATGGTACACCAGTAGAAACCTTCTTCTCACCAGAAGATGGGATAGAAGAGGAGATCATAAAAAGCATCAGCAGAGCACGTAAAGGAGTATACATAGAGATGTATTCCTTCACGGATTATCGAATAGCAAATGCCTTGAGAATACTTCTTTCTCGCGGCATAGATGTGAAGATCCTTCTCGATGAAGATTGGAATACACAAAATAAATACAGTATATATTATAAACTCGATGAGCATGACCCTCTTTTCAAACATATAAGGCTTGACGGCAACAAGATAGGATTACTGCACGATAAAGTGATGATTATAGACCCGGAAGGGTCAAAACCCACAGTTATAACTGGATCCTATAACTACACGAAGTCGGCGAACTATAGAAATGATGAGAATGCCGTTTTCATATACTCTTCTGGTGTTGCGAAAGTGTATTACAAAGAATTCTTGAAGTTGTGGAGTGAAGGGAAGACAAAAAGGTGAGACGTTTCAAATTAGAGATAGTTCAGTTAAAACCTATCCTGGGCATGGTTAACGAGAACTTCGAACGAATATTAGGAGAAATAGATGATGGTATAAAATTAGGTGCGGACCTTATCTGCTTTCCAGACACTGCTCTCAGTGGATGGGAACTTTCGTCATTATTAAAGGAAGTCCTCATCGAAAAAGATTCTGAGAAATGGGAAGTCCTGAAGTCGAGGAGCAAAAGAATATCTATCGTAATCGGCTTCCTTGAAAGAGAAAAAGATAATTACTTCAAATCTGTATCTTATCTGGAAGATGGTAAAGTACTATACATTCATAAACGTCTATTTACAGATCATGAAAGTATTCCAGAAGATAACAAAGAGTTTCACACGAAGTTCGGAAATGTCATGCTGTTAACTTATGCCGATTTGACCGATCCGAGAACAGTGTTCAAATCTAAAGAACATATAGATATGATCATAGTTCCCTCTGCAGTATATGCTGAAGGGATGGACGAATTGGGTGAAAATATTTCGTCGGTCGAAAAATTCAAACTCCTGTGTAAAGCCCTTTCAATAAGATTTCATTCCATTGTCATTGCTGTGAATAGGGTTGGCTTTGAGGATGGCTATGGCTTTTTTGGCGCATCTAGTGTGATGAATTCGGAAGGAAGGGTTATCTATTCTTTACAAAAATTCTCACAAGCACGTGCCATTTTGCATATAGATCTGGATTCCCGTTCTTTCAAGGCGGAACCATTATAAAAGATTCACCATGAAAATAACGATATAACACTTTTTTGTGGTAATTATCATGTGATGAATTTCGAATCCTGCAATAGGGTGAATTATCAAAAGGTAGGAGGGAAAGGTTTGGAATCTGTTAAAGAGATACTCATAAACTTCATATCAGATGAAGTCCGGAAATTTGGCTTTAAGAAGGGGATAATCGGTTTATCAGGTGGCGTGGATTCTGCTGTCAGTGCTTATCTCACTGTTGAAGCACTCGGAGTTGAAAATGTTGTAGGGGTTATGATGCCTTACAGGGCAAGTAATCCGACGAGTTTGGAAGATGCAAAGTTAGTGGCAAAGAATTTGGGTATAAAAACAATCCTGATCGATATATCTCCGATGGTAGAGGCATATTCTGAGATGAAAGAAAAAGGTGTTGATAGAATCAGACGCGGTAATTTCATGGCAAGAATAAGAATGGCAGTCTTATATGATATATCCTGCAAGGAAAAGGGGTTAGTCGTAGGAACCGGAAATAAAACAGAAACCTTACTGGGTTATACAACTCTGTATGGTGATTCGGCATGTGCCATAAATCCTCTCGGTGACCTGTACAAGACACAGGTATGGCGATTGGCGAAATCGTTAGGCGTCCCAAAGCGAATAATAGAGAAACCTCCGAGTGCAGACCTCTGGGCGGGGCAAACCGATGAAGGAGAATTGGGAGTGAATTACATACTCGCAGATAAGGTACTCTACAGCCTATTCGAATTGAATTTAACCCCTGAAGAATTGATATTACGTGGTTATGAAGCGGATATTGTCTACAAGATAGTAGACACGATCAGAAAGACTCAATACAAAAGGGTAGAACCTATAATTGCAAAGGTGAGCACAGCGACTGTAGGGAAAGAGCTATCATTCCCGAGAGATTGGGGAACTTAATGTACGAAATAGCAGCCATAGATCTTGATGGGACCCTTCTAAATGATTCGTTAACCGTATCCAGAGCAAATGCAGATGCCCTTAGGTATTTAGAAGATAAGGGAATTATACTTGTTTTTGCGAGTGGCAGGATGATTGAGTCCGTTCAAAGAGTGGTTAAACCTATAGGAATAAAGGAATATTACATCATTGCATATAACGGTGCTGTTGTGGTAACCCCGGATGGAGAAAAGATATTAGACCTCAAAATAGAATCTTCTATCGCTAAAGATATCATTCTATTCCTTCGGAAGAAAGGGCTTCATGTTCAAGCTTATGTGAACGAGCATCTATACGTTGAAGAAGAAGATAAATATTCTAAAGCATATAGTTATCACGCTAAGGTTGGATATACGAAATGTGATGATTTAATCGATATTATTTCTAAACACGCCCCCAATAAAATACTCGCATTTCATGAAGGGGAAGCCTTAGAAAAAATCAGGATAGAGGCAAAGATAAAGTTTAAAGAAAAAGTGAGAATCGTTAAATCTTTTCCAACCTATCTTGATTTCGTCAACAGAGAATCTTTGAAGTCAAAAGGTATAGAATTGATAGCAAAAAGGTATGGAATGGGCAAAGAATCGGTATTCGCTATAGGTGATAATTATAACGATGCAGAAATGCTCAAATGGTCTGGAATGGGAATCGCAATGGCGAATTCACCAGAAGAAGTAAAATCTGCTGCAGATTGGGTTACTCTCTCCAATAACGATAATGGTCTGGCACTTGCTATAAAGAAATTCTTGTAACTATTCAGCTACGAATTAACATAAATGACATATAACTTTTCAGCATTCTCCTAGAATCATGTTAGGGAGATGAAATAGTGAAAAAAGCCATCTTATCGTGGATCGACATAGTGATCCTGACGTTCATCTTCACAGGATATACAATGGGTATAATGGAAAATCCCGAATGGAAAACAACAACGTTGCCTGCTGTTGGTACACTCAGATGGAGATACAAAACTGGAGATAGAATATTCTCTTCTCCTGCGATGGGAATATGTGGAACGATATATGTTGGAAGTTTTGATCACTACATCTATTCCATATATGGGGGTAGCAGTGGCATTGCAAATACTCCCTGGCCTATGTTCCATCATGACTTAAGACATACGGGAAGGAAATAGATCATGGGAGATCTTAACGATTGAAATTTCCCAAATTACCAAATGTAAATGAAGAGGTGATCCAAATGAATTTGTATCTGGTTCAACACGCTGAGCCGAAGCGAAAAGAGGAAGATCCACAAAGGCCACTTTCAGAAAAGGGAAAAGCAGATATAAAAAAGATAGCAGATTTCATCGTCAAGCATACGAATATTCGGGTAAAAAGTATCATGCATAGTGGGAAACTCAGAGCACACCAGACAGCTGAGATTCTGGCTGAGTATCTAAATCCACCCGAAGAAATAAAGGAAGTCAAGGGATTAGAACCACTTGCCGACCCTTCTATATGGGTAAATCACTTAATAGGGGTGAAAGAAGATATGATGCTCGTAGGACACTTACCTCATCTGATGAAACTCTCATCTTATCTATTGTGTCAGGATGTAAATAAAAAGATAGTGGATTTCCATATGGGTGGAATAGTTTGCCTCAATAAAGATGAAGGAGGCATCTGGTCAGTTCAGTGGATGCTGACTCCTGAGATACTATGAGGAAAAATATTTAACTCAACTTTGCCTGGTTATATAGTGTAAGATGAAACTGTCCCATTGGGTTTGAATTCGAGCATTTTGGCTCTATCCTGAATGCTACATGTTGTTCGTTATGAGTCGAGTAGATATTCTATTATGCATATTGATGAATGCAGGCAGGGATGAATCTAACAATTCTCCATCCTCCACTATTATTTTCCCATTTATCATAGAGAGGTCAACCTTTTTGTTATCACACATCACGAGTGCTGCCACGGGATCGGATAAACCACCTGCGAATTCGAGTTTATTCATATCGAATAATATGAGGTCTGCTGCTTTGCCTTCCTCAATGGAACCTGTGTAATCTCCTATCTTAAGGACCCTTGCTCCCCCCATCGTGGCAAAGTACAGAACATCACGAGGTGTTATAACATCGGCACCATACTTCACTCTTTGCAATAGAAGGGTATTCCTTATCTCCTCCAGCATATTTCCTGTATCATTACTCGCACTTCCATCGACTCCCAGGCTTATCCTTATCCCACTTTTTTCCATCATATCTACTATCGGTGCTATACCAGATCCCAATCTCATATTGGAAGTTGGGCAATGGGAAATACCAACTCCGTTCTTATCGAATTTCTCTATGTCCTCGGTATTTAGCCAAACGGCATGAGCGAACCAAACGTTATTTCTAAGCCACCCCAATTTTTCCATATACTTAACAGGCGTCAAGCCCACTTTATCTAAACAATACAGCTCTTCATCTTTCGTCTCTGCAAGATGTGTATGTATAAGCAAGTTATATTTATCGGCGAGTTTAGCAGTTTTTATCATCAGATCTTCTGATACAGAAAAGGGAGAGCAAGGTGCCAGTGCTATTCGTAACATGGAATATTTTGAAGAATCATGATATTGCTTAATAACTCGTTCCGAATCCGTTAATATTTCTTCTTCGGTTTGAACCACTTTTCTGGGTGGAAGGCCACCATTATCCCTATCCAGAGACATGCTTCCACGACATGGAAAAAACCTTATACCTGTATGTCTTGCACCTGCGACTTCGGCATCAAATATCCCTTTCGTCCCTTTGGGATACAGATAGAGCATATCGCTCGTTGTCGTTACTCCACTCGCCATCATTTCGGATATGGCTACAATAGAACTCACGTATATGGCTTCGGAATCGATATTCTTCCATAGTTCGTACAGATGAGTAAGCCAGTCGAAAAGCTTTGCATTCTGCACAGGGGGTACGTTTCTAAACAGAGATTGATAAAGATGATGATGCGTATTGATGAAACCTGGTAGCATTATCTTATCCTTACAATCTATCACGAGGTCAGTATCAAATTGTTTTCCTCCATCCTTACCGACTTCCTTTATAACGTTGTCTTCTACCAGGACATATCCATTTTTTATCTCATCCCTATTGAGATTCATAGTAACTATTGTATCTACGTTTTTAAAGAGTGTCTTTTTTACCAAGGTTTAAAACTCTCCATTTCACAAAAGCACAAAGCCACCGTTCCTGGTCCGGTATGCGTTGTTATAGTTGTACCAAGCTCTATGAACTTTATCTCTCGGGAGTATCCGAATTGTTCTCTCACGAAAGACTCGAGATAACGAGCATCGCCTTCGGCATCCGCATGAGCTATAGCAAATACTGTATTCTCAGGTTCTTTTATCCTTTTCGATGATTCTATTACTATTTTCCTGAGAGATTCTTTTCTTCCCCTCACTTTGCCTAATGCACCGACTTCGCCATTTTCTACCGCTAAAATAGGTTTGAAATTCAAGATGCCACCTATTAGTGAGGCTGCTTTACCGATCCTTCCTCCCATCTGAAGATATTTCAAAGAAGCTACAGTAAATATTGCATACGTATGCTTTATGACTTCTTTTGACGCCTCTACTACTTCATCGAACTTTTTTCCCGCCCTGACATACTCCGCTGCCATCAAGACTGGATATCCTTCTGCTATCGTTGGAAACCTGGAATCTATTACCTCTATCCGAGCATTTGGGTACTTGGCCTTGAGCATCTCCTTAGCTACATATGCAGATTGGAATGTCCCACTGAATCCAGAGGAAAGATGTATAGAAATGATATCATCTCCATTTTTTAGAAAAGGTTCGTATGCTTTTGTAAAATCCGTTGGACTTGGCTGAGAAGTCTTCGGAAGAAATGTAGAATTCTCCATCCAATCGTAAAAGCGATGAATATCTAAGTCCTGCCATTCTCTATAAGTTTCTCGCTCACTCAGATGAACGTAGAGAGGAACGGTAGTTATATCATATTTTTTCAACATGTCCTCAGGAATATCACAGGCACTATCAGAAACTATTCGTATCGCCATTCATATACCTCCCTTCAATAGCAAATTTTTTATCTTAGAAAATGCCTTATATCTATGACTTATTGATGCTTTTATTTCTGGATTGAGTTCTCCAAAGGTTCTATTGTATCCTTCGGGTATAAATATGGGGTCGTATCCAAAACCATTGGCCCCATGAATCTCCATTGCTATCCTTCCATTTACTACACCTTTTACAACTCTGCAAGCGTTGGTATAGGGTGAATGAAGAACTGCCACACATACAAAACGAGCTGTTCGTTGTGCATCTTCTATTCCCTTCAATTCATCCAGTATCAAAGACATCTTGTATATGTAATCATCACTATTTTCGCCACCGAATCGTGAAGAATACACACCAGGTCTTCCATCAAGTGCATCTACAACCAAACCTGAATCATCTGCAACAGTAAGATAACCTGTATCTTTTCCAACTTGTTTTGCCTTTATTATGGCATTTTCTTCGAATGTTTTCCCATCCTCGACTATTTCTTTACCATAGTTTAATTCTTTTAAAGACAATAACTCGAACGGTATGTCATTTAATATTCCCTTTATTTCCTCAAATTTATGTTCATTGTTGGTAGCGATCAAGAGTATTTTCATATTCTCACCAATTCATATTTTCTATTACCCAATCCGATCTCCTCTCCATGTTTTATCTGGGTTTCCCAGTCTATGCCAGGGAAAAGGCCTTTGAATTTATCTTCTCCCGGTTCGAAGTTTGTTTTCAACTGACTATCTTTGTATCCTGGCGCATCATTCACGAGATCAGCACACGCCTGTTCGAGCGCTATAGGGTCTTTGCTTGCAGCCATTCCTATATCCGGTACTATTGGGACATCGTTAGAGGAATAACAATCACAATAAGGTGAGACGTTCATTATGAAACTCACGAAGAAGGCTTTATCTTTCTTGTTCTTCAGAACAGCATAGGTGTATTCTGCTATCTTCATAGCCACTCTATCTGCACTATCATATTCTTTAACTTCCATAGCTCCTGTAGGACAAACCACCAGACATTCTCCGCAACCTATGCATTCATCATAATCTATTACTGCTTTGCTGCTCATAATCTCTATTGCTCCACCCGGACAAAACTTTGCACATGTCCCGCATCCTATACACTTGCTTTCGTTTACCTTCGTTCCCATACCGCTGTGTTGTTCTAACTTTCCGCCCCTGGATGCTATTCCCATACCTATATTCTTCAACGTTCCTCCAAAACCTGTGAGCTCATGCCCTTTGAAGTGTGTCAAAACGATGAGTGCATCAGCATTGTAAACGGCAGAACCTATCATCGCTTTCTTCACCAACTCCAAATTTACCTCGACTTCAGTGTAGCTATCTCCTCTTATACCGTCTGCTATTATTATCGGTGCTTCTACCATAGAGTAGGTGAAACCATTCTTTATAGCACTGTTGAGATGATCCACTGCATTCGAACGCTTTCCTATATACAGAGTGTTGGAGTCAGTTAAGAAGGGCTTTCCTCCGAAAGATTTAATCACTCGCACTATCCTTTGAACGTAGTTAGGCCGTATGTACGCAAGATTACCTGGTTCTCCGAAGTGAAGTTTAACGGCTACCAGGTCGTTTTTCTCTATGACATCATTTATACCTGCTTTCTTTACAAGTCGCTCCAACTTGTCCATCAAGTTTTCACCATATCCGGGATGCATATCCGTGAAATAGACTTTACTCGCCATTCCTTTCACTCCTTATTCCAGGACAAGTGCGAATTTAAAAAATCGACCATGTCCTTTATTGGTATTTCTTTTTTCGGTTCGTTGAATGTTTCGTGATAAAATCCATCATACTCTATTATACTCTTCTTGCCGCTCTCTATTTCCTTGTACAATTGCCTACTCCCCTCGGGTTCTACCATCTTGTCTCCTGTACCTAACATTATCAAAACCGGGATTTCGATTTTATCCGCTCTTTTATGGACGAGTTTGATATTGTTCAACATTTCTGAGACAAATTTTGCACTTATCTTATCGTGCACGAGTGGATCCGTTACATATTTCTTCACTACTTTCTCATCATGAGAGAGAAATCTGGGGTCCAGGCCGTTTGAAAATGTGGAAGAAGGAGAGAAAAAAGAAAGGATTTTTACGAGGATGAACAGGGGTTTGGGCATAGTTTTTTCATCCAAATAAAAAGCACCTGAGGAAAGGATAAGGATATCTATATCGTTATATTCTTCTGCGTATCTTGCCGCTATTAGTCCTCCTAAACTATGTCCTAACAAACCTACCTTTTTTGAATTTTCCCTTGCCATTTTCACCACGAAGTTTATGTCCTGAAGAAATATGTTGAAATTGGGTACATGTCCCCTTTTACCACTGGTCCTGCCAAAACCCCGTTGATCTGGAACATATACGTTTAAACCCACGCTTACAAATCTTCTTGCAATATCTTCGTATCTACCTCCATGTTCTCCCAATCCATGAGATATAACCACACTATTAGCATTAACATCTGCTTCGTATATTCGCAGAAAGAGTTTCGTATGTGCAGGAGTTGTGTATTTTTCTTCTCTATAAGTCACCATTCTCATCTCCTCATTTATAAATATTATAACATCCTTCTTACTTTGTCTGATGTACTTTTCTGTAAAACCGCTATGTCAATTCATTTTTGATCCACCAAATCTATATTCATTTCTTTTGTTTTGATACAAGTCAAACGAACCAAAGAAAAAGTCAAAACCCCAACGGGACACTTTCATTTTACACTATACATACCCATAACCGTAGGGACATGACTTCAGTCTTGTCCGATGGAACGAAGTTCCATAATGTCATTCACCTACGGTGAATCGGACAGGTTTAAAAACCTGTCCCTACGATTTTTTGAAACGATCTTATCTTAACATTCTATTTTCAAATAACTCTGTTTTACAATACCCTGTTATGTTCATTT
>QNAT01000007.1 GCA_003641555.1 Thermotoga sp. | reverse complement strand
TCTCAGTAATTCGCCATAAATTTTTTAGCGGCGAAGGGGCGGAATGTCATATAACGTTTTCGGCATAAAAGAAGTTTTTGCAAAGCAAAAACCTGGGTGAGTGCCATAAGGCATGAACCTTTTATGCTGTGTTATATGAACTGGCGCTATTCTTTTCCTAATTTTCATCAAAACACCTTGACATACAGCCCAAAACTATTGAAAAAATTATTTTAACTTGCTATAATGATTTCAAAGTGATTTCAGCTTCATATCGAAAAGCGAGAATCTGGTGTTAAGTAAGGTTTTTGGAAATTTAGTAAACTCTTCTTGCTTCCAGGTAAGCGTCATTTTCTGGGTTTTGCAAGACTGGAGTGCTTATGATAAGAGGGAGGTTTGATCAAAATCGACGGACGTACGATCGAAGTTATCAAATATATAATGGCAAGGTTAACCGATAGCGATGAGGGAGATATGGTCTCTTTGTTGTTATCACCCTTTTTTCTCGAAATAGTAAAAGATCTCGAGAAAAAAGGCTATACAGAGGAAGAAATAATAAGCGGATACAATTATCTCCTTTCTTCTCTTATGCCAGAAGAATACGATGGAGAAATCTTTGGCTACTATCCCGATCCAATTCTAAGGCGCTTTACCGATGGCGAAATAGGACTTCTCAAGGAGAACAATATGATCTCTTTACCTTACAGTGGTGTCTTGAATCCCGCAGAAATAGATATTTTATTACACAAATTATTTCTCTCGAAAGAGGACGCAATAGATTTTCTCCACTCTTTTCTCGATGAACAGCATCTGAACGCACTTGACTATTACATGCATGCCAGGAATGATAAGCACTCGTTTCTAAATTGATTTCTCTTGCTTCATTTTCTTCAAAAATCCATGTTTCTCAAGGATATTCACATATTTGAGGATCATGTTTTCATCTGTGGGCGAAAACTCCAGATCGAGGATATCTTTTATTTCATCCAGGGTCAGTCTTCCATCCATCAAATTCTCCAACTCCGCTGCTTTTATCCCCCATTCCCCATCTTTTTCTTTGAACTTTGATAAGAGCTTTTGAGATTCTTCGCTTAACATTGTATTCAATTTGCTTCCTATAGGGCCTCTATAGGTCTTTTTGTATATTTCTCCTGAATTCCTTCTTTTACTTTTACTCATGCCCAAGGAATCGAACAGAGTTTTCAATATGTTTATGGAGGTTTTGATCCTGCGCACAGGTAGGAAAGCCTTTAATGAATTTACAGTTTTCAACTCCCTTTCCAATACAAAATTGGCAGTTTTCTCTGGATTCTTCAACGTAAAGCTTTTTATCTTCACTATGCGCTCATAGAGTCTTTTAAGGGATTTTGCAACTACCAGTTCTAATATCTTATCATCGGATAGATTTATGTATAATATGGAGGCGAGTGCGGCCTTCGATGCCCATTCTAATGAAGCTGGGTCTACCTTATCTAAGGTATCCATATTTGTGTGATAGTATCTATCAGGCCATTGTGTAAGAGATACACTGGGGATACCAAAGGCATTGAATATGTAATGATCTGAACCAACGGAAAAGCCAGCTATTTCATATAATCTGCTTCTGTAAGAACCGTTGAAGTGATCTGAAGTCCTTGGAGAGTAATGAATTATAGCGGCATCAAGCAGATCATTCAAGAATGTTGGTACAGACCAGGGAGTTGTATTCAATGTTAAAACAGATCCCGTTAATTTCTGGTTTTCTCCCACCATATCCAGATTTACAGCTGCCAGTATTTTCTTATCTCCCAGCAAGTACGGTACAGTGCCAAACATTTCGGGGACGAGTAGAAATTTAACCGTTCTTCTCAAAGGTTTCATCTTATTGAGAATAATGAGTTCTTTCATGGTTCTTGCCAATTCGAAGGTTGAAGCTGCTCCACTGGCATTGTCATTGGCTCCAGGAGAAGGATGACATATATGTCCCAATACTATCAATGATTTCATCTGAGGGGAAGTACCCTTGAGTGTAATTTCTAATACGTACATTTTTCCTTTCTTTACAACTGTATCTACCATCGTTTCTATGAAGAGTTTTTTTCTTTTTTGCAATTCTTTCTTCACAGCCAAATGCTGCATGTAACTCAATGAAAAGCCAAATGCTTTATATTTTTTGTCTCTCATATAACAGGGAATTGATAGGTAATTCACAGCATCTGGCAGATCCTTCGGGGTTCTCCCGATAGTTTTATCCTGTGCCCTCATAAATGAAGATAGTATTGCTTTAGCTCCTTTCTTTTTTACAGCTAACCTGTAAACATCTCTGATATTCCCACTGGAGAGAACAGCTTTACCCCTTACATCTTTGCCTTTGTAGTCTTCTTCTTTTGCACCACTGCCAACATCCACTACCTCTAATTTCACCTTACCACTGGTAGGCCAACTGCCGAATACAACAGCCGTTTTTGCTATCTCTGTAGATGTTATCAGTTTCTTTTCTGGTAATAACTTTAGTTCACCAAAACGCAGATCCCATGCAAAGGGTGGTGTCCATGCAGCGTAAGATTCTTTCCCATCTATGGTATATGGGATCATTTTAACTTCGCTTTCATCAAAGCCAGACCTCAAGAGTTTATCCTTCAGTAAAAGGAGCAATTCCTTGTAATCTTTGCTTCCCCTACTTCTATGAAATTTTGAGATCTCCCTAACAGTCCCAAGAATACTCCATCCGTTTATATCAGAAACCAGATCGTCGAATTTTTCAAACAAAATCCCACACCTCCTAATTTATGTAGTAATTTCCCAATTGCAAAATGTCAATCCATCATTATGTTCAGACACGAATTTGCACTAATTATCACAAAATCTATTTATCTAACATTCAACATTTTTATTCATGTCCATTCGTGGCTAATGAAAATCTCGTAATTGAGAAATCACACATCTCATATTATTAACATTATACCGCAGAAAACATGAAATTTTGGTTTATTCCGACAAAGGAAAGAGTATATCATTTAAATATTTCTCCTGTTTCCTTATACCAGAGCAACAGATCCAGATGATTCATGGGTATGTTAATCTCTTTTGCAAATTTCCTCATCTTCTTTTCTATTTCGAGATATTTTTTCTTTGATAAAGAAGATGGTATTTCCGTTATCACCTCAAACGATTTTAAGTTTTTCAATATATGCCTATCGAGGATGGCGAGATTCTTCCCAAATCCAATGTTTCTCAGGAAGTGACTCGCTTCTTTATAACTTATGCCTTTTACATTTTTAACTAACCATTCTCTCGCATCTTGAATGTCATCGAAATGACTGATTATACGTTTAATAGTTATATTGCCCTGGGTTGAAAATTTTTTCCTCGCTTCAATGATATATTTTGCTTTCTTGTATTTAAATCTCACTCCGTTCAATTCCTCAAGGATCCGATTCTCATCTCCTCTTAACAACAAGCCTTTACTCAAAAGATTTTCCAGGGCACGCCAGCAGATTTTCGCCCTGGATTGGGGAGTTAATATACAAAAGGCAAGCTCAGCAAATATAGCTACTTCATTTTGTTCTTCTCCGATTCGCTTAAATTCAGCTAATCTCGATACTATTTCATCTCTAATAGAAAGATAAATATCCTCAATTTCTTTCATTCATTTTAACCTCCCTTCATATATGCTATAGGATCTGTAAAATTCAAAAACTCCCTAAAAATGGTATTTATCAAATCTCATCCGTTTTACATCGTATATGTTCTTCATCCTCCTTTCTCACATCCTGCGATCAATTATACTTGCAGAAGGTTTATTTTTTCCAGAGGATGGATTAATTTCCTCGGGCGCACTGGCTCAAGAACGAGTTAACTTTTTGCACTATACTTTTTCGCAAGGTAATCATATATAATATCATCGAAACCTTCTACATTGTAAAATCCATTGAAGGAGATAGAATATAAATGAAGGGAAAAGCCACCTGGAAAGTATATCTTAAAAGTCTTATATGGGCAATTTGTGTTATAGGAATAGCAGTATTGTTGCTGTATATCTATATCTTTCGAACTTTGCCTGCAAGTGAGCAAACGGTTTGGAAAACAGGAAAGTTAGACCTTGATTCCTATTCCTTCCCTATTTCCTCTAATATATATTCATCTGATGGTGTCTTATTGAATTTTCCCCATCGTATGTATACGAAATTCGATGATATATCACCCTATCTCAAACTCGCTATCGTAAATACAGAGGATAAAAGATTTTATGAACATACGGGTTTTGATCCATTCAGGATCTTGAAATCTTTATACGTTGATCTCTTATCTCACAGATACAAGGAAGGTGGTAGTACTATAACGCAGCAGCTTGCCAGGAACATGTTTCTCTCTTTTAAGAAAACTATTACGAGAAAATTGCAGGAGCTCGCTTTATCAATAATGATAGAACGATACTACACCAAAGATGAGATATTGGAAAGATATATGAACATCATATACCTGGGTGCCAATTGCTATGGAGTGGGTTCGGCAAGTCTTATGTACTTTGGTATGCCTCCTAAGGGTTTGGATTTAGCTCAAAGTGCTCTTCTCGCTGGAATAATAAGATCTCCTTCCAACTATTCCCCCTTCGTCAATATGAACCTTGCCTTCAAACGTCAAAAGATGGTACTCAATCTCTTATTAGATAGTAAACTCATAACTAAAGAACAATATCAAAAAGCATTAGAAGAAAGAGGAATGTTGGAGCTTTTGATTCGCACCCAGAAGATGAAGATGTATAGGTGGAAGGCTTCTTATTTCGTGCAATATGTGAAGTCTTTCTTAAAAGAGAAATTGGGATTGACAGATTATCTATTGAGTATTGGTGGTTATACGGTTTATACAACGCTCAATTACGAAATACAGATAACTGCTGAAAAAGCATTGAGTGAGTCTGGAAGACAAGGAGGTATTTGTGTTTTAGATCCTGATACAGGATATATAAAGGCTATGGTAGGGGGTAAATCATTTTCGGAAAATCAGTTTAATAGAGTAACACAGGCGAAAAGGCAGATGGGATCAGCATTTAAGCCTTTTTATTACACTTACGCTTTGCTTAAAGGTTACACCCCGGATTCCAAATTACCCAACTGCCCCAAAGACTTTAACGGTTGGGAACCTCAGAATTATGATAAGACCTTTAGTGAATATATTCCTCTCCAGGAGGCACTCATACATTCGGTAAACGTTCCATCTATAAATTTGTTCCAGAAGATCGGGGTGTCCAAAGTTCTTGATTTCATACGCACACGCTTTCATATATCCAGCCATTTGAATTACGATCTATCATCGGCATTGGGTTCATCATCTCTTACACCATTAGAAGTGACCAGTGCCTATGCGATGTTGGCAAATGGTGGAGTTTATTACGAAGCAATCCCTCTTTTAAGAGTAGAAGATAGGTTTGGTAGAGCGATTTACGTTTACCATCCTGCCCCCAGAGGATATTTAGATGATGACGAAAAAAAGCGGATAGATACTACCTATCTTGTATCCAGGATTCTGGAGCAAGTAATAACACGGGGCACAGGTATAAATGCACAGATAAAAGGTATAAAACACATAGCAGGAAAGACAGGAACGACTGATAACTATACAGATGCCTGGTTCGTTGGATACACTCCTCATCTGGTATGTACAGTATTCATCGGCAACGACGATAATTCTACTCTGGGAGAGGGAATGACAGGAGGTAAAGTCGCAGCGCCTATCTGGAAAAGAGTAATGAAAACGGCTTTACAAGGTATGCAGGATGAAGATTTTCCTCATTTCAATGATGTGATAACTGTGAAAATCTGCACCGGGAGCCTGAAACTGGCTGGTAAGGGATGTCCAAAGTATAAAGTAGAAGAAGATTATTTTAAGGATGGCTATCATTTTTTTAGAGTCTCACGGGTAGTTGATATGACATTTATTAAAGGGACAGAACCGACCGAGATGTGTTCCTACCATAAAGTAAAAACGAGTGAAAAGGAAGAAAAGGCTGTACTTGCCAGATATTCTTCTGCACTTGTTAAATATTTCAACTTTCCACTATCCAATCTATCAGAAAATGAAACGCCAACATCACTTGTGAATAGAATAAAAATGGAAAGCGGTGAGGAAATCCTATCTTTGCTTAGAAAGAGAGAAATCGATCTGGATACATTGTTATCTGTATTTCACAAAATGGATAGAGATGAAATTCTGAAGATCATAAAGAAGATCGGAAGAATGGATACAACGCTTGCTGGTAAGATATGGAATCTGTACAAATCAGGATGGTGAGGTCTTCATCAAACTGGAATGGATACTTTTATTGAGTGGAGGGCTTACTCATATGAGAGATTATAGCAGCTGCTTTTGTTGGATCCACAGTGGCTAACGATTGAAGAATATCCCCCACAGCGGAATCATCCATACGCAGAAATGCAGATGCTATGTCGGTGGCTGATATGCTTTTGTCCTTCAGTGCCCCGACTATCTTAGAAGCATCCGCATTGGACATCCATTGTGCCAGTTTGTTCAACCTCATATTGTAGTCCTCCCATCTTGCCTTTTCTGCGTTCAATGCCTTCAGATCAGAGTTATATCTCGCCTTTTCTAACTTCAGTTGCTGTTCTTTTTCTTTCAACTCCTTTTCCTTTTCCGACAACTTGTCTTCTTTCACCTTTATTTCTTCATTTAATTTAGAGAAGTAAGCATTGAGCCTCCCCACTTCTAATTCATACTGTTGAGCAAGAGGAAGGATGTACTTAGGGCTATATTCGACCTTTTTTTTGAAGTAGGGTACTTTGGAAAGGAAATAACTGGCAAAACTGCGCCAATCTTTCAAAGGAACACCACCTGCATAGTTGATCTTCTGGAACTCGAAATCGAGATACATCCAGATCAAAAATAGGAAAAGAAGGAAACAAATCCAGAAGAAGATTTTTCCTTTTCCCTTTTTCTTCTTTCCTGCCATTACTACTTCCCCCCATATTTATTTTTCCATACGTTCAGAATGGCATCGGCATACTTCACCACTTCTGGGCTTATCTTCTTATTCTTAACAGCACTCATACCTGCATTATACGCCATGAGAGCGAGTTTTACATCGCCGTGAAACTCCTTCAGAAGGTTCTTTAAGTATCTAATTCCTCCTCCCAGATTTGCCACCGGGTCAAGATAATCTTTACCTTTCACCCAATCCTTACAGGCATCTGGCATCAATTGCATCAATCCCAGGGCACCTTTGGAAGAAATAGAAAAAGGAGAAAAGCTCGATTCCACTTCCACCATTGCCTTTACCAGACCTGAATCAACATTGTATTTATTGGATAGGAGTGCTATCAAATCCATTATATACGATTTCGTATAAAAGGTTGGTGTTGGGTTATAAGTGGTTGTATAATATACGATGCGTGTTGCAGGTTTAGTTGGATAAGATTGATAATACTTGAATATGTTTTGTGTGTCTATCAATCTTTGTTCGAGAATCAAAAACTCAAATGAAAACATCAGTCCTCATCTCTAACAATCTCATTCAAAAAAACATCTACGACCTTTGTATCCCACTCCTTGCCTCTACCTTTATACAATTCTCTTATACACTCTTTCTTAGTCAATGCTTTTCTATAGGGTCTATCATTTTTCATGGCAAAATAGGAAAGCACGGCAAAGAGTATTCGAGATTCCAGAGGGATCTTGTTTCCCTTGAATCCATCTGGATAGCCACTACCATCATACCTCTCATGATGATGCCTGATTATCTTCGCTGCATCTGGATAAATAGTCTCGACTATCTTTTCACCATAAACAGGATGTAATTTTATTTGATCGTACTCTGTATCCGTTAGTTTCGAGGATTTTCGTAAGATTTTCTCATCTATCAATAGTTTTCCTATATCGCGTGTGAAGGAAGCAAAATACAGAGTATTTATACTTTCTTCATCTAAACCCATCTTCTGTGCCAATCTAACGGCATAATCTGCTACTAATTCACTGTTACCTTCAGGATAGCCATCCACAATATCTATTAGATAAGATACGTTCTTCAGTCCGGTAATATCTTGCTTTTTCCTCAAAGATACGAAATTTGCGTCCCTGAGTATGGAATCGGAAAAGAGTAACAATGGTTCCAATATCTCCATTTATATCGTTTTATCTGACTCCTTCAAAGAAATGCGAACTACAGTCTTTGACAGTGGTAGGAGTTGAACGAGAATATTGGAGTAAAGCATGGGAGATACTTCTTTTATCCCTTTCTCTATCAGTCCCTTCATCATTTCGATATCAACAGATTTCGGAATATTTGAGAATTCATCTATGTACCCGGTAATAGATGAATTAAAAGATACATGCCATCCATTATCACGATACTCCAGTAGACAGATATCTTTCACGAATTCGGATTCAAGAAAAAGAACTGATAATATTCTCCTCAAATCTCTCTCGGCCTTCTCACTTTCACACCTGATATTTTGGATAGATGCTATCGATTTTCCAAGATCTTTCACCTCTAACAGCATCTTTTCGCTGATTTGCTCGAGATTTTCTCTTATATGTTCGAATCTTTCCTTTAGAAGTATCTCATCTCTTTTAACATTTTCTATCTCTTTACGCAGATTAGAATGCTCAATGAAATTAGCAACAACACTGGCAACCAATGAGAGGATATATCTATCTTTTTCTTTGAACGCAAACTTTTCTTTACTATCCAGACTTATCTGCCCAAAGAATTCTCTTTTGCTTTTAATCGGAGCGATAATAAGAGATGACATGCGAAATCCATCTGCCTGATCTATGAGTTCGAATTGCCCAGGGGTCAAGAGTTCGCTGTCCATTTGCTCCAAATTCTGCAGGATTATCACCTTATCTCTTATTCCCAACAACTGTCTTTCTGTAAACTTGACTTTTTTCAGGGAGTCTCCATATCCTTTGAATTTCTTGTACGAGTATTTGCCATCCTCATCCTTCATAATTATACTTCCCGCATCTGCAGAAGGTACAACCTTTAAAGCGATTTCCAATGCCTTCGTAAAGATTTCATTTTCAGAGAATGATTTACGGGTAAATTGGGATAGATCGAATATCGAACGCAACTTTTCACAGTTTATTTTTTCGAGAAGAGTTTGCTTTTTAGTTTTTTCCAATTCTTCTCGAATCCGATGTTTTATTTTGATACCATTTAAGAAAAGATAAAGGCAGAGAATAGCAAGTAGTACAACTACAATCCAGGGCAGCCAAACCAGATCCTTTTGTTTATCTTTTATCTGCTCAAACCATTTTTTTTGAAGTTTTTCAATAATTCCTTCTTTCTTCAACAAATCTATGGCTTCATTTATCTGAGTTATAAGTACAGTATTTCCCTTTTGAACAGCTATGCAATAATCTGTGGGATATAAGGGCTCTCCTACACGCTTGATATCCTTGATCTTCAGATTTCTTAATAAATAGGAAAACAACCAATTGTTACCCACAAAGGCAATGACTTCGTTTCTCTGAAGTTTCATGAGTGCCATCTTCTGATCCGGAACCTCTACCAGCACAACATTCTTGTTTTTCAGATATTCTTCCATTATATCTCCTTTTTGAACGGCAACCTGATATCCCTTCAGATCTGTTATCGAATTTACACCCACAACATCGGTTTTCACAAATATACCATGAAAGCTTACCAGAGTGGGGTTTGAGAAATCATATATTTTAGCCCTTTCTTGCGAATATGCCATCCCTTCTATAGCATCTACTCTTCCTTCTCTCAAGGCTTTCTTCGCATCTGCCCATGCCATCGGTTTAAAGATGACTTCCCAATTGAGTTTTGTCGCTATGGCATTTATGACATCTACGTTGTAGCCAACAAAGTTTCCTTTCTCATTCACGAATTCAAAGGGAGGAAATGATTCATCACCAGTAACTACAATAGTATTTTTTGCACTTAAAATAAGCGATGTAAATAAGAGTAAAAGTAAGATCGTAAACTCTGCCCTTTTTCTCAACGCAAACCATCCCAATTTGTGATATGATAATAAAAATTATATCATATTAATGGGATATCTTGTAAGATCAATGTTGAATAAATAGATTTCGTGTAAATTCGTGGCAAAATAAATCTGCTGCGAATTAAATACGAAGGGGACAACAAAGTAAAAAAGATGATAAAATGTTAGGTGAGGTGAGAAAAGATGTCTTTTGGATATAACGAATTGCTCTGGTTTACATTTATCTTTGTCGATCTGGGATTGGCAGTTTTCGTGTTTCGAGTTTTTAAGCGTGAGGGTTTATTTGCTCTAATAGCCATAAATTCTATACTGTGTAATATACAGGTGCTCAAAACGATTACATTATTTGGTGTGACTGCTACACTTGGAAATATTCTTTACGGTAGTACATTTTTTGCAACAGATATACTGAGTGAGATCTATGGTAAGAAAGAGGCACAAAAGGGTGTCTTCATAGGATTTTATAGTCTTCTTTTTATGGTCGTGACGATGCAATTTGCATTATGGTTTACCCCTGCAAAGGCAGATTTCGCTAATCCTCACATGAAAGTGCTATTTGGCTTAATTCCCAGAATTGCCGTTGCCAGTACGATCGCATATATCATTTCTCAATCTCATGATGTCTGGGCTTTCCACATGTGGAAACATAAGACCAGAGGTCATTTCCTATGGATGCGTAACAATTTTTCCACTATGGTAAGCCAGGGAATAGATTCTGCTGTTTTCTGTACAATAGCATTTTTAGGAGTCTTTCCAATGAATATCTTCTGGCAAATATTGTTGACCACTTACCTGTTCAAACTCATAATCGCCGCCTTAGATACTCCGTTCATTTACCTTGCTGTACATCTATGGAAAGGGAGTAAATCTCTTACTGCAGAGACACAAAAAACATGAAAATCGATGATGAATACAACTATGATGTTATAGTAATAGGTGCCGGGCATGCAGGCAGTGAAGCTGCTTTTGTGACTGCACGGCTTGGGTTTAAGACAGCTTTATTCGATATAAACCTGGATGCTGTTGCCTGGATGCCCTGTAATCCTTCCATAGGCGGACCTGCTAAAGGACACCTGGCAAGAGAAGTAGATGCGCTCGGTGGAGAGATGGGAAAGAATATAGACGATACCATGATAAATGTGAGGATACTCAATACGAAAAAAGGACTGGCAATGCATGTAATGAGAGCCCAGGCAGATAAGGTAGAATACAGTAAGAAGATGAAACTCCGTCTTGAAAAACAGCCGAATCTCTATTTGCGACAGCGCATGATAACAGATGTTGTGGTAGAAAACGGTAAAGTAAATGGAGTTCTGGATAATCTTGGGATATTTTACTCTGCAAGGGCTGTTGTAATAACCACTGGCACATTTCTACGAGGGAAATTGTTCATAGGTTCGAAGACCCTGGAAGGAGGAAGGTTGGGCCAATTTCCTTCAAATCACTTATCTCTCTCCTTATTACCTTTAGGCCTGGTTTTAAAAAGATTTAAAACTGGTACCCCATCCCGCGTAGATGGAAATACGATAGATTTCTCTGGTTTGCAAAAGCAGATGACATCCGATGAACCACTTGCCTTTTCCTATACGAGTACCCCAAAAATACTTCCTCCAGATTATCCCTGTTATCTAACTCGCACCAATGAAACGACGCATGAAATAATAAGAAAGAATCTATACCGTTCCCCACTGTATGGGGATACGAAATTGATAAGTGGCATAGGTCCAAGATATTGTCCTTCAATAGAAGATAAGGTGGTAAAATTCAAGGATAAGAAGAGTCATCCTCTTTTCATAGAACCTGAAGGAAAGGAGACCAACGAGTATTATATCCAGGGTTTCAGCACAAGTCTTCCCTACGATGTTCAGGTTAAGATGCTGAGAACATTACCCGGATTGGAGCACGCCATAATGACACGTCCTGCATATGCCATAGAATATGATTATCTTCCCCCTGAACAGCTTTATCATTCACTGGAATGTAAAGTCGTTCAGAATCTATTTTTTGCTGGCCAGATAAATGGTACGAGTGGCTATGAAGAGGCGGCAGGTCAGGGAATAATGGCTGGAATAAACGTGGTTCGTAAGCTCAGAGGAGAAGAATCAATAGTACTCAAGAGATCGGATGCATACATAGGAGTTATGATCGATGACCTCGTTACCAAAAGTATTTCAGAGCCTTACAGATTACTCACCTCACGTGCCGAATACAGATTGTTATTGAGGTTCAACAATGCCGATATCAGGCTCACAAAATACGGCTATGAGGTTGGTTTGATACCGAAAGAAAGGTATGAAAAAGTATTGTGGAAAGAGAGGAAAGTAAAGGAAGCTATAGAAAGATTGAAGGCTTCGCGAGTAAAAGTGCCCGAAAAGATCAAAGAGATATTTGTGAATAAAGGCAGCAAAGCTCCTTCTGGCACCGTTACACTACATTCTTTATTGTTGAGACCCGAGTTAAGATATTCAGATATCCATCCTTTAGATCCTGTACCAATAAGGGATAAGGAAATTGTGGAAGAGGTGGAAATAGAGGTAAAATATGCGGGCTATATAGAAAGAGAGGAAAATGAGGTTAAAAAACTCGAATCCATCGAATCTATTAAGATACCCCCAAATATAGATTACAATGCTATATCCAACATATCTATCGAATCCAGACAGAAACTTTCATATGTCAGGCCTGAGACGCTCGGACAGGCCAGCCGTATATCGGGCGTAACACCTGCAGACATATCTGTTTTAATGGTATATTTGAAGAGTAAAGAGTGGAGAAAAAATCATAACGCAGTCATTTCGTAGGGACTGGTCTTCAAACCTGTCCATATAGTTATAGTATGAGATGAAATTGATCCACAAAAGACAGTGTGTCCTGTTGAGGTTTTGATCTTTTCTTTGGTTCATTTCTTTTGTATCAAGACAAAAGAAATGAACATAAATGAACATAAAGGAGTATTGCAAAAAGAGGTATTTGAAAATAGAATGTTAAGGTGCAATCGTTTCAAAAAAGTCGTAGGGACAGGTTTTTAAACCTGTCCGATGGAACGGAGTTCCATAATATCATTCGCCTTTGGCGAATCGGACAGGAGGTAAACTCCTCGTACAATATAAATATGGAAATGAAAAAGCCAATAATGTTACACTACTTTTATGGAGAGCATCGTGGTTGGGTAAGCCGGGTAAAGTCAAAACGATTATCAAATGATAATCAGTTTGTGGGA
>QNAT01000006.1 GCA_003641555.1 Thermotoga sp. | reverse complement strand
TTAGGTAATATTAGAGAAGATAGGATCATTGACAAGATCTTTGAAACAAGGGAAATCAATAAGTATTGGGATATGCCACTTTCTCATCTTGCAAAGTGTAAATATTGCAAATTCAGGTTTGGATGTTTCGATTATTATGCCGCAGAAAAAAATCTATCAAAAGGAAAAAATTGGAATATTTTTTGCCCACGTTATACAATTAAAAGGAGTGATTAACCTATGACTAATATCAATTTAGCAGGAGTAATAGGTGCAATAGCACTAATGATAGCGAGTGCTATTGCAGGGATAGGAAAGACGCTTCCTGAGAATCGTAAAAGGCTTAAAGCGATCCTCAGGACAACGGGGTTAGTGATCATGGGAGGCGTTGCGATCGGGATATTTCTCGTATTTATATTATCGAGGTGATCTTGAATGGTTTCAAACGTTATTGAATTTCAAGATGTCAGTAAAACTTATCCGAACGGTACCGAAGCCCTTAAAGAGATTGATGTATCCATAAATGAAGGTGAAGTAGTAGGATTGATAGGGCAGAATGGTGCGGGAAAAACGACAACTGTCAAATTACTCCTCGGCTTGCTTAAACCAACTTCTGGAATAGTTAAACTGTGGGGGGAACACAGTTACACATTATTATCGAAAACAAAGAAAAGGATAGGTTTTCTTCTCGAAGATAAAGGACTATACGAAAATCTGACTGTGGAGGAGAATGTACTCTTCTGGGCAAAGGTATACGATGCAGATGAGCAGGAGGTAGAAAAAACTTTGAAAGGATGGAATTTATGGAACGAAAGGAAGATGTTCGTAAAGGATCTTTCCAGGGGGATGAAACAGAGGCTTGCAATAGCAAAGGCGGTTATTCATAATCCTCATTTTATAGTGATGGATGAACCTACATCGAATCTTGACCCAGTCTCGAGGAGAACAGTTGTTGACCTATTGAAGGGTTTCGCTGGATCCGATAGAACTATCTTCTTGACTTCACATGACCTTTACGATATCGAGAGGATCTGTACGAGGGTGATAATGATAAGATGTGGAGTGATCATTGCCGATGGTTCTATGGAAGAGTTGAGGAGACAACTTAAGGTTGGTAAAGAGGTGAAGATAACTGTATCAAGAGATATCGAAGGTGTGCTTAGAAATAATATATCGAAAAGGTATCCAATAAAAGAAATAAAGGATAGAGAAATTCTCGTTTCAGGAGAACATTGTGACACAAAGGATATTGTCAGATTTCTCATTAAGAACGATGTGGATGTTGAAAGAGTGGAAGAGAAGAAGATAACACTGGAAGATATCTATATTGAAATCATAAAGGAGGATGAGGATAGATGAAAGCGATCGTATGGAAAGAAACACGAATCTTTATGCACGAAAAAGCAAAATTGATAACCCTGATCTTAGTTTCATTGTTTATTATCTTCATAAATCCTTTTTTACCAGGAAGGGAGGGAACGTTCTCATTGATATCTCCTTTAGTACCAACTCTTCTGGGGATATGTATATTTTCTCCTGTCGTCTTTCAAACTGAGAGATACAGCAGGACACTTGGGAGTTTGTTGGCATCACCCCTCTCAGTTCAAGACATCATTTTAGGTAAGTGTGGGGCTGTCTTTTTATTCTCGTATTCGATAACCTTACTCACCAGTATTCCTGTCCTCGCTGTGATGGGCACTGGGTTTCTCATGGGCATATTGATGTTGTTGATCACAACACCGATCTGGGGATTTGTACTCATCGAGATATTTTGCATAGCTTATGCTACCATAAAGAATCCCATGGTTCTCCAATATCTTGCAATGTTTATAACGATAGGAATAGTCATAACGATGATGAACAACGGCGTAACGAGTATCGATATACACCTCTTCCTTATCTTGAATTCGATTGGAATAGTGTTGATATTTCTATTATATGTTCTTATGGGGGGAATAAACAAGGAAAAGATGATGCGGATAATATCGTAAGACGAATGAAAGTTCCATAATATCATTCGCCTTTGGCGAATTGGACAGGAGGTAAACTCCTGTCCCTACGAAGTAATGGTATGATACCTTTTAAGAGATGTTGGATTAAAGACAAAAGAAATGAACATGAATAATGGATTGATATTTTACAAAAGGCTTTTGAACATCTAAACAAATACCACAGTCCAATTTGTATCCATACTTAAGGAGGTAAAAACATGAAAAGAGTAACATTGGTGTTGTGTATCCTGGTTTTATCCATTTCTCTATTGACATTTGCTACCAAAGGTAAAAATGAGATTGATTTTAAGATGTTCTGGCATCTTGCTTTCAACAATTCAGGGTCTATGAAAATTGCAATATTGAATTACGAGCTGGCAAAAATGCAATACGAAAAATCAAAAGTAGTTCAGGAAACTCAGATGGATCAGCTTCTATCTAAAAAGCAATTCTTGCAGGCTGAGGATTCTTATAACGCTTTGGTAAAAGCATTCTTTTCACAAATGATGAGTTTGTATAACAACCTTGCTACTGGACAGGATCAGATAAAAAACAAGGAGAGTATGGTTAAGATCAAAAAACTCAACCTGAATTCCAAAAAGAAAGCACTTTCGATCGGTAATGCGACGCAAAATGAGGTAGATCAAGCAGAAATAGACCTATCAAATGCGGAATCGAGTTTGTTATCATTGAAAGAAAACATTGAGAAATGGAAGAGAGAATATCTATTTAATACCTCAGAAATATCTACACCAGCAACTTTTCTTCCTATATCATTTAAAGAATTGGCGATCCCTGATTATTCTGCTACTCTGTTCTCACTATACACTTCTAATGATGTTCAGTTGGAGATAAAGCAAATAGATTCTCAAATAAGTCATATAAATGCAGAGCTCGCTAAAACTACTTCATCTACTCAGGATATAGATATAGCAGAGAAGAATGCAGAGCTCGCAGATTTGACACTCAAAAAGTATCAATTCGATGAGGAGGAAACTTTTATATCGATGTATAACTCTTTAAGAGAAGCAGTTGATTCTTTGAAGAACGCCGAGAGAGGCCTGGCTATCGCACGATCAGATTTTGAGGATACCAAAACCAAATATGCAAAGGGTTTGATCTCCGAAAGCAATTATCTTGCTCAGTTATCCGCTCTCTACACACAAGAATTGAACCTGGAGACCCAGAGAATAAATACGTATACCTCATACGTCAATTTCAAATTATCTATCGGTGAAGGGCTCGAAGATATATTGAACGAGATCTTGAAGTAGATCCATGGAGAGACCCATGAGAGTCCTGCTTAACCTGTTGATCATGTTATCTGTTTTATTCACCATTTCTTTTGCAAATGACTATGAGGCTCTTTCGATGCTTGTCAACAAATTCATCAGTGCCGATCGAACTTTGAGAAACCTGAAATGGGACCTGGATGAATGGAATGCATCACAAGAATTGAAAGACAGATGGTATATCCCGAGTGTAAGACTGACAAATAATTCTCTGTCTGCCAGCTACAATGAAGATAAAGATAAATGGACCTTTGATGATGATCTAAACGGTGCCATCTCTCTTTCTTTACCGAGAGATATAAATATATCTTTCCTGCCATCTTTTTCCTGGCAGTGGGATGATATGAATTCTACGAATACTTCTTACGCGTTTTCCATTTCTGCTCCTCTGTTTTATTCCGATACATCTGATATTCAGGATGAACTTACCGGGATGAGGAAGATGAACGATATTCTATCCAGGGAAAATACCGTGATAATAAGTGCTTTGCAAACAATAGGAAATTACTTACTCGATAGAGAATCTATGAAAAGTGCCAGGGGTCTGCTTGAAAATGCATCCGATACGCTTGCACAATCGAATGCCACATATGAAAAGAAACTAACGAATCTGCGTTCTCTACTCCAATCCAGGATCGCATATCTTCAACAGAAGATGGATTACGAGGAGCAAAAAGAAGACTTTGAGGAAAATGAAGAAGATATATCTGAAATCGCGACGATCGGAGAGATCGAAAGGGGAGCAAAAGAGATCCAACGTCTATCCAATATCGTAGATAAGACGATCGAAGGAATAAAAGATAGCTATACTTATGCCTTACAACATCGTAAAGATATCCTCATAGCAAAGGAACAATTGAAACTACTCAGCAGTCAGTTACAGGATATATTAATGAGTTATATACCAGATATATCGTTCAAAGTTGAATATATAAACAGTACCAACGTTCCCACCTTGCCTAAATCCAGCTGGCAATTCAGTGTGAATGCGAATTACCTCTTGTTTGATGCTGGTAATAGGATCCAACAACTCCATGAAATAAAGAAAGATATCGATATGAAGAAAGAAGATGTAGAGGACATGAAGAAAGAAATCAAGGATGAAATAAGACGATCACAATGGGCAATAAACAAAGCAAAAATGGAGTTTGAGGTAACACAGTTACAGCTTGAGATAGCGCAAATTGATTTCGAGGAGGCTAAGAATTCCTTTGAAAAAGGCATCATAACGAATATGGATTATAAAGCGAAAAGATTGGCATTCGATTCAAAAATGATATCCCTTAAAAGGGCCAGGAATGCTATACTAATCGCAAAGATTCAATTTTTATCAACAATAGGATTCGATATATCGAAACTCTTTGAAGGAGGGGAGAAAAGGTGAAACGCATTTGGATAATAATAGTGGTAGTGATAGCAGCGTTTGTGGGTATATACTTTGGGTTGAAAAAAACAAATACCAATGCCGTTTCTTCAAAGGCCACTGGTAGCTTTGAGGAATATACTATCAAGCCTATACATCTCACAGATACGGTATCCGTCATGGGCAGACTCTCGGTTCCGGATGACAAAAGATATGAGGTTAGGCCCTACATATCTGGAGTGGTATCGAAGGTCTTCGTTGAAGAAGGACAACGAGTCAAAAAGGGAGATATTCTCGCAGAATTGGATGATAAGGCCGAAAGATTGAATTATCTGGAAGCGAAGAGTAATTATGAAAATGCCTTTCTGGGTTCTTCAAAACAGTTTATAGAACAGAGAAAATTAGAATTAGCAATAGCCGAGGACAACCTTTCTCACACGAGGATCACTTCTCCGATAGATGGCAAGGTTTACTATTTAAATGTGAGGGAAGGAGATAGAGTGGGAGTATCCACTACCATGTTCGTCATAGTTGATGATAGCGAATTGCTTCTGAAAACATCTGTGGATGAGGTAGATTATTCAAAAGTAAAACTCGGCCAACCTGCACTCATAACATTAGATGCCTTTGAAGGAAAATATTTGTCTGGTAAAATTACCAAAATATCTCCAGAGGCAGTAACTACTGGTGGATTGACCACAATTCCAATAGAGATCACAGTGATGAAAACGAATAGAAAGGATGGGCGAATTGGCATGTCTGATCCAGGAAATGATATGGGAGGTAAGGCAGGTTCACCCTGGGTAGATAAAGTAGTCCCCGGATTAAGCGCCGATGGGGAGATAGTAGCAGCAAATGCGGCTAATGTGTTGGCAGTACCTGTAGAAGCCCTTGGCTATGAAGGAAATAAGCCCTTTGTTTTGAAGAAGGACGAAGATGGCCAGGGTACAAAAACTTACGTTGATGTGGGATTGACTACCGATGAATACGTGGAGATAATAAGCGGCTTAAGAGAAGGAGATGTCATATTCATCAAGTACTCAAAGTCTGCTTTACAGAAAAATAAGCCTGGCATTATTATAAAAAAGATGCGGGGAATTGTTCCTCCGAAAGGGAAGTAGAAGGGAGGAACGATGAATTCACTCGTCGAAGTCAAAAATATAACCAAGATATACGGCATGGAGGCAGCGACAGTAAAGGCTTTAAGAGGAGTATCGTTGAATGTGAAACACGGGGATTTCATCGCCATAATGGGCGCATCTGGTTCAGGGAAATCCACATTGCTAAATATCATAGGATGCCTCGATAGGTCGACCACTGGAGATGTGTTGATAGAAGGTAAAAACACGAATATCCTTACGGATTCACAGCTGGCTGAGATAAGGAATGAAAAGATGGGATTTGTATTTCAAAATTTCAACCTTTTGCATCATCTAAATGCCCTTGAAAATGTTGAAACACCCATGATATACGCTAAGAAAAAGAGAAATGAGCGATTGGAGAGGGCAAAGATGTTACTGGAACGTGTTGGGCTGGCAGATAGAATGAAACATCTACCCACACAGATGTCTGGAGGAGAGAGGCAGCGTATTGCCATAGCGAGGGCACTTGCCAATTCACCGGAATTACTCATTGCTGATGAACCTACTGGTAATCTCGATAGCAAAACGGGTGAAGAGATCCTGGATTTCTTTGTTTTACTAAAAAATGAAGGACTTACAATAATATTGGTGACCCATGAGGAAAATATAGCAGCTTATGCTGATAAGATATTTCACATGAAAGACGGTCTCATTGTAGATGAAGAGGGATGAGTAGATATGTTTGTCGAAACGTTTAAGATCGCTGTCAAGAGCCTGATTGCCAACAAACTCAGAAGTTTTCTATCCATATTAGGAATAGTCATAGGTATCGCTGCAGTCATAATTGTTATCTCCATAGGAGAGGGGACGAGTTATAACATAAAGGAAAGCATAAGATCTCTCGGTACGAATCTGATATTGGTAGCACCTGGAAAGATCGGAGGTAAAGCAGGTGTGCGGTATGTATCTCTTTCAGATCTATTCACCGAAAAAGATGGAGAGAAGATACTGAATTCTTCCGATGCAATAATCAACGTAAGCCCAGTAATCCAGAAAAATCTGTTAGTCGAATACAGGAGAAATAACGTAGATTCCCAGGTAGTCGGGGCATATGCAAATTACGAAGATATTCTCAACGTCAAACTCGATGAAGGAAGGTTCCTGATACCTTCAGATGAAAATTACAAGCGTCGGGTTGCCGTTATAGGAAATGAAGTAGCAGAAAATCTCTTTCCATACGAAGACTCTATTGGTAAAACGATAGTGATAAACACAGCTGTGTCAAGGCAAGTCTTTAAGATAATAGGTGTAATGACTCCGAAAGGCAGAGCACTTTTTCAGAATCTTGACAACATGATAATAGTTCCATTCAGCACGGCTCAAACTCGTCTATTTCACAGCAAGTACGTTCAATTATTCGCTGTCCAGGCGAAAAGCACTGCGGATACGAAAAGAGCTATAGATGCGATAGATAGAGTTATGTTTGCAAAATATAAAGATGTAGATAAGTACAAAATAACCAGTCAGGAAGAACTGCTGAGCACGATGAGTGAGACCTCACGTACTCTAACAATAATGTTGGCGGGAATAGCGGCTATTTCGCTGTTAGTCGGTGGTATTGGGATAATGAACATAATGCTGGTATCCGTAGCAGAGAGAACGAGAGAAATAGGAATAAGAAAGGCAATAGGTGCTAAAAGAAGAGATATAACGACTCAATTCCTGTTAGAATCAATCCTTCTCACGTCTCTGGGTGGAATCATAGGTGTATTGCTTGGAATCATTGGGGCGACGACGATATCGAATATTGGAGGATGGAAGACCCTTATCACCCCCTGGTCAGTTGCAATAGCCTTCTCTTTTTCCATATTGATCGGTTTGTTCTTCGGCATATATCCCGCACACAAAGCCGCATCTTTAGACCCAATAGAGGCATTGAGATACGAATGAAAGTGAAATGGTAGGGTCACCGTAGAGAAAACATTGATGTTATATGAGTAATGTTAGATTGGTGAATGAATGTAAATCCGACATCCAACCTCTATAATTTAACATCTGTTAAAGTTATGTATATAATTGGTATATGAAAAAGATTGCGGTTTACCTCTGACAGAGTTACGGGTCGACTTTACGATAAAAGAATTATTATTAGAAATGGTAAAAGGAAAGACAAGCCCTTTTTTGTAAGGCTCTATAATCCAACTGAGATAAGAGACTTGCTGAATAGAGCAGGATTACAAATATATAAAATGTATTGTGATTGGGAGGCTAAGCCGTTTACGAATGATTCCAGAAGGATGATTATAATTGCTAAAAAAGAAGTTAGAGAAAAATGAGAGGGCGACTGCAAAGTATGTACGGCGAATAAGATTATGGCAAAATTATATTTTCTTGGTGGAGTAGACATAAAGATGGGGGAAGATAAATGGATTGATGAAAGAGCACTTGCAGATGCGGGTAAAGATCCAATAGTTCTTGTTTTCCCCTGGACGGCGTGGTTTACGACAGGTAGAAAAAACAAAAATAGAAAGATAATAAGAGATTATTTTAAAGGCACTGGAGCGAAGAAGATAATCTTTGCAGATCTCACAGATTCTCTGAAAGGAATAAAAAAGAAGATTAAATCTGCAGATTTGATTTACTTACCTGGTGGAGAACCTAAATTACTTATCAGGAGACTGAGGAGAAGAGGAATAGACCTGCTGCTTAAAAAATATACCGGAATAATAGTTGGAAATAGTGCTGGAGCAGTTGCACTTTGTAAAGAATATGCGGTTATCAAGGGGCAAGATGGGAGACTAAAAACCACATTAGAGCCAGGTTTAGGATTGGTAGACTTTACTATTAGCGTTCACTACGGTTCTCCGATAAAATGGCCTGGTGGAAATTCGCCTGATAAAGAGCATAAGAGATTATCAAAGAAAATAAGAATATATGCGATCCCAGAGCGGTGTGCGTTGGTTTATGATGGTAAAGATCTAAAGACCATTGGAAAAGTCTATGTGTTTGATAAAGGTAAGAAAATTAAATTTTAGTTTCGAGCCCGTGCCTTATACCAGAAAGAGCGTTGGTGTTACATTAAAGTTTATCCCAATACCGAGAAGGCAGGGGTTTTGGATAAAAGGCTTTTTGAAATTTCTCTCAATCCTCATAGTTTCATAGTGCCTTCTCACAAATATGTAGCAAATGCGTGTTATAATTTTATTACACTGTTGTAATCATTTTGTAGTGGAATCACATTGTTAGCTTAAAGGTCGGAAGGATATCTGATATATTTAGAGTATGAGGTGTCATACGCAATTGATCTCCTAACAAGTATGATTAACGATTTTTAGCAACTAACAATGAGGGGATGACATGGCATGCTTGAAGCAAATAGGAAAGTTGCTGCGAAATTTGGGATAGACCTGGAGTCAATAGAAAAGAAAGTAGATACACAAGAAAATATTGGAATTTTAGGTAACGACCTAACTTTTATAGGTGTTAGAGAAAAAGACCGAACAAAGCATGTTCATCGTTTACACCCATATCCTGGTAAATTCATCCCACAGTTAGTGGAAGTATTTTTAAAAAAATATTTCAAAAGGGGCGATACAATACTTGACCCTTTTTCCTGCTCTGGCACAGCTTTGGTTGAAGCAAATGTACCGGGAATGAATTCGATAGGAATAGAATTGTCATCCTTTAATGTATTGATACAGAAAGTTAAGACTAAGAAGTACAATATCCTGGAAGTAGAGAAGGAAATCAAGGATTCATTAAGGAGATTAAGAGCATTTAGTAAACAACTAACAACTGTGAACAAACATTATTTGGCGATAAGATGAAAAGATTTGAAATGGATAGCGAATATTTAAAAACATGGTTTCCCGATAGAGCATTACAGGAAGTTCTATTTTACCGCAGTATAATTAGTGATTATAAAGATCAGGATATCCTAAAAATTATTCTTTCGAGATCCGCCCGATCAGCAAGACTTATCTATTATGACTTAGCGCGTCCGAAGAAACCGGTTAGAGAACCATACTGGTGTATAAAGCATAAAAGGATTTGACAAAATAAGAACATCCGCATTTATCCAAATTTATCAGGGAGATGCACGAACGATTAAATTACCAGAGGATATAAAAATAGACGGTATTTTTATACCTCCTCCATACGTTGGAGTTATAGATTATCATGAACAATATAGATATGTCTATGAATTATTTGACTTTCCATGACTTGATGATTTAGAGATAGGGCCTGCCAGGAAAGGGCAGAATGGAAATGCTAAAAAAGAGTATCTGGAAGGAATAACAAAGGTCTTCAAAAACGTATCTATGTATCTAAAGGAAGGGGCATTATTTTTTGTTGTAGCAAATGATAAGTTCAATCTATATCCTAAGATTGGAGAACGATGCGGTTTTGAATTAACAGATGTTTTTAATAGGACTGTGCTAATGAGAACAGAGAGAGCCTAATAAATACTTTGAATCTATATTTTATTTCAGGAAGTTGGAGAAGAACTATGAGATAGATAAGAAATTTGCCGAGTTTAAAAGGATTAAAAGTGATTAACAATGAGAAACAGATGGCAAACAATGTATAATGGAGCATATCTGGTTTGTGCCTTGTGGTACCCCACTCGGGTTCAGCCTTACGGCTGAACTTCAAATACCTCGGAACGTTATATAACATTGGAGGACTCAAAATTGAAAACAGATAAGTCCAAACAATTATCACCCGGAAACTTAGGAGCAAAACCTCTGGCTTATGGATCGGTTACTTTAAACAAAGAAAGAGCCATACAGGTCTTAAATGAAATTGACAGATTGGAAGATTTAGTTTCTCTCAAAAATAGGATAATCATGTTTAAGGATATAATAACTTCTTATAAAAGTTACAAAAAAGGCTTACTAAATATTGATTCAAATGGAGATACGGTTTCTTTGCGTAAAGATGTCCTAACTTCTGAATTGAACCAGATTCTGGAAGCGAGGACACTGGAAAGAGCAAAATATTATTTAAGGAGGTTAAAAGATGGAATAATAAAAGTTAAGACCAATAAGATCAATGACATAAATCTTCTGCGATGGAAGGAATATACCGAAATTATAACTGACAGCCTTTGGGTATTAGATAAAAGGGATACCTCTGGTGCTCACCTTGCCTGGTATTGGGGAAATTTTATCCCTCAGATCCCCCAGCAAATGATGCTGAGATATACGAAAAGAGAAGATTGGGTTTTAGATACCTTTGTGGGAAGCGGAACAACATTGATCGAATGCAGACGATTGGGAAGAAATGGCATAGGAATAGAATTAAATCCTGAAGTTGCACAAAGAGCAACAGATTACGTTGAAAAAGAATATAATGAGTATGGGGTAACCACAGAAATAATAACCGGTGACAGCAGAATAATAGATGTGAAGACTGTTTTAGATAAACATAGGATAAGTCATGTCCAACTGCTCATTATGCATCCACCATATCACGATATCATCAAGTTTTCTAAAGATGATAGAGATCTCTCCAATGCAAAGAATATCGAAGACTTTCTAAAAATGTTTGGGGATGTAGTAGATAACGCGAGTCCATTTTTAGAAAAAGGGAGATATTTTGCCTTAGTCATAGGTGATAAATATTCTAAAGGTGAATGGATACCTCTGGGTTTTTACTGTATGCAGGAAGTTTTAAAGAGAGGTTACTTATTGAAAAGTATAATTGTGAAGAACTTTGAAGAGACCAGAGGTAAAAGGAATCAAAAAGAGTTGTGGCGATACAGGGCGTTGGTAGGAGGATTTTATATTTTCAAACACGAGTATGTTATACTTTTTAAGAAAAGATAGAATTTGACGTTCTACATTTCTCCCTAATGGAGATATATACAGGAGGTGATTGGTTTGAAACGGGCAATTATTTTGCTTGTTGTGATGTTGGTGATCGTGCCTCTTTTCTCCTCTGCAGACACCATTACTGTATGGTTCAGCTGGGAGGGACAAAAGCAATTTCAGTCGGTTGTGGATGATTTCAACACTGTTCATCCAAATTCTCATGTAGAGCTCGTTTACATCCCTGAGATGATCCAGAAGTTGAGAATAACCCTGAGTTCTGGTAGCCCTTTGCCAGATGTGGCTCTTGTCAGGAATAATGATCTTGGTATCCTGGTAGATGCTGGGGTTATAAAACCGGCAGGTAAGGTGAACACCACACCTTCGTTTTACAAATCGTTTCTCGTAAACGGCGTTGAGTATGCCTATCCTTATTACGCTGATGTACAGGTCGTCTATGTGAACAAAAACCTATTTAAGGGGATTTCTTTTCCATCTTTGAACTGGCGTTTATCTGATCTCGAAAATATAGCCAGTAAACTCAAAGAAAATGGATATATAGGAATTGTCTTTTCGAAAAACAGCCCATATTTTTTCAATTCCTTCAATGCGGCTTTCAGCGGTGGAAAGATTCCTGAGAAAGATGGCATTGTACTCGTAAACACTCCTGGTACTCTAAAGGCGGCTGAACTTTTCAAATCTCTATTCGATGTGAAGAAAATAGCAGTATCTTACAAAAAGATGGCGCTTATAAATGCATTCAAAACGGGAAAAGCTGGCATGATGTTAATGGGGTCTTTCTTGATCCCGGATTTTTTGGATTCTAAAGTGAATTTCACTATACTTCCCTATCCCATCCTTGATGATGGAAGGCCGATACCACCGGTTTTCGATTCCAAGGGATTTGTGGTCTTCAGGGAAAGCCGGGAGGTGAAGGATTTCATCGATTACGTAACCTCAACAGAAAAAATAGAAAAATTCTGCAGGCAGAATTACAAGATCCCATCGAACGTGAATGCCATTCGGGCTCTCGAAGGTGAGAATGAATTCTTCAAGGTAATGAGTATGAGTGCAGAAAGATCTTTAATACTCCCGACTAGTAAGGTTTTCAAAAATGCTTACGTTCCTGCGGTATCGACGGCACTGAGTTTATATTTGAATGGGGAACTTTCCCTTAAGGAGGCATTTTCAAAAGCGCAGGAGTACATAAATAACCATATTGTAGAAAAGTAACGATACTGACCTTCTCGCGGTATAATATGTTATAAATTCAGAATAAAATGACTTTTTTCATAATAGCATTCTTCATAAGTGCCGTGATCTTTCTGATCTTAACTGCAAGGGTGAGACCGGCTTACACATCTGCCCTGGCGTTTTTGATCTTCCTGGTGAGTTTTTTCCCATTCATCTGGGGAGTAGCAATCTCATTTTTCAATTTCTTTCCTCCTACAATGAATTTCGCAGGGCTGAAGAATTTTTCGGTTGTGATCGCCGATCCGGGCCTTGCTTTGTCAGTGAAAATAACAGCAATATGGGCTCTTTTAGTGGTGATTCTACAACTGATCGTATCCTATACCCTGGCACTTACACTGCTCTCACTCAAGAGATTTTCAAAGACCTTTTATATGATTATCCTCATCCCCTGGGCTATTCCAACATATATAAGTGTGATCTCATGGACTGCCCTTGTGGAGGGATATGGTGGAGATTCTATACTTTCCAGGTTGTTGGGGATGAATTTCGATCTGAGTTCAAATATTCCAGCCGCATTCTTATGGACGGCATTCATCGGTGCATGGCTTGGTGTACCCTTGATGACATTGGTAATCGTGAGTGCTATGCAGACGGTAACCCCTCAACTGAAGGCACTGGCAAAATTGGATGGCATGGACCCCATTGAAAATGCCTTAAATCTGTATATTCCATATACTTTTCCTG
>QNAT01000005.1 GCA_003641555.1 Thermotoga sp. | reverse complement strand
TGAAACTATGTCTGATATAAAGGAATTGAAGGCAGCAGTCCTGGGTATAAGGTCTATAACATCTGAACTTCCCCTGATCGCTCACATGACTTTTGAAGAGAATTCCATATCTGTTACGGGGACATCCGTTAAGATATTTGCTACCGTTTTCGAGGATTTAGATGTAGATATAATAGGTATGAACTGTACTCTCGGTCCAGATAAAATCCTAAAACCCCTTAAGGAACTCTGCGAATCATCGACAAAACCCATTTCCGTTGAACCTAATGCAGGAAAACCTATTTACGATGGTAATAGATTGTACTATAAGATGGACCCTGAAAGTTTTGCCGTTTATGCAGAAGACTACATCGATCAGGGTGTGAATATAATAGGTGGTTGCTGTGGGACTTCTCCTGAACATATCAAAGTTTTGAGAAAGATGATAAGTAACAGAAGACCAATGAAAAGAAAGGCGGAATTTGAACAGGCTTTTGCTTCGAGAACAGTATATAAACCGATAAAATCCTTTGTAATAATGGGAGAAAGGATCAATCCCGCTTCGAAGAAAGTGTTTCAAAAGAGAATAGTTGATAAAGATTATACACCGATATTGAATTTAGCCAGGGAACAGGAAAAAGAAGGATCCACAATAATAGATATCAACCTGGGTATAGAAAAATTGTTAGATGAATCGTATTTTAGGCAGGTAATAAGAGAACTGGATAGGATATCGAGTTTGCCTTTATCTCTTGATATTCAAATGAGCAGGTATCTTGAAGTCGCGTTAAGAGAGTACCCTGGTAGAGCCTTGATCAACTCTGCAAGAGTTATTCCTGAGAGTTTGGAGAGAAAAATTGATCTCCTTAAAAGATATGGGGGTGTGCTCGTACTGCTTGCAATGGGTAAGGAAATCCCAAAAACATCGCAAGGAAGGGTGGAGAAAATCCTTGAAGGAATAGAGATTTTGGAAAATAATGGCATTTCAAGAGATAGAGTATTCGCAGATCCTCTGGTTCTACCGTTAGGAGCAAATAATGATCCTAACGTCACTTTAGAAACGATAAAACATCTCTCTGATCGAGGGATAAAAACAACGTTAGGACTATCGAATTTGAGTTTTGGGATGCCTGACAGGTCGGTGATCAATGGGGCGTTCTTATCTCAAGCAATTAACGTTGGCCTCAGATCAGCGATAATGAATTCAAAAGATACTTTTGTTATGAACAGTCTAAAAGGTGCTCTCTACTTAAAGGGAGAAGATTTGGAAGATCGAAACGCAATACAAAAATATGATGATCCTTTAGTGGAAATTCTATTAAAAGGGAATACTGATGAACTCAAGAAACTCATCGATAAAAAATTGAAAGAATTTGATCCTTTAACAATCAGCCAGGAAATCCTGGGCAAAGCGATGGAGAAGATCGGAGATCTATACTCGAAAGGAGTTATCTATCTTCCTCATCTGTTGCTGGCTTCAGATACTTCGAAGCCCGTTTTCGATTACTTAAATTCATTAACTTCTGTAAAGAGGGCATATAAAGGAAAGGTTTTACTTGCAACCGTCGAGGGAGATATTCACGATATAGGTAAGAAAATAGTGGCTACAGTATTGAGGAGCGGTGGGTATGAAGTAATCGATATTGGGAAAGATGTTCCCACGGAAGAGATCATAAGTGCCATAAAAAGTCATAAACCCGATATAGTTGGATTATCTGCGATGATGACGACTACAGTAGGAAAAGTGGAGGAAGTCTCAAGTGTGATCAAAAAACAAGGGATTAAGGCAATCGTTATAGCAGGAGGGGCATCGATGAGTCGCACTCTGTCCGAGAAATTTGGCTGCGATGGATATGCAAGGAATGCATCAGAAGCTCTGGAGCTGTGTAATAAGATAAGTAACCGTTTAGCCATAGAGACCCGATAGATGTTAAATGATAGATTATACGGGACACGAATTAGCACTAATCATCACGAATCACTTAACATTGCTCATTCACCCATTTACTCATCTACCATCCAACATCTTTTTTACTTCGTGTCTTTTGTGGATCAATTCTCAATGGCCTTGAGTGGATCAATTTATTGTACCTTATACACATGAGTGAGATATCATTCATCTCGAATGATATGTTGTGAAAACCTTATGTACTTCCTTTAAAGAATCCATTATGTGCAAGTGTTGTGGACACATGCTTTCACAATTCCCACATTCAACACACTTTGAGGCATCTATTCCTTGCTCAATGAATTCCCTGTAATTTTTCGAGGATTCTTCCAACATATCAAGCATAAATGCGGTGTTATAGAGATTAAAGATCTTCGGGATGTTTACGTTATTAGGACACGGTATACAATAGCCACATGAAGTACAATTCACTTTTATCTTCTTCTTGTATATTTCTTTTACCTCATTTATGATATCCAATTCTTTTTCACTTAGTGGCATGGGATAGGCATCGTTTGCCACTTTCACATTTTCAACAACCTGATCCAAGGAGCTCATTCCACTTAGAAGAAGTGTAATTTCTGGATGATTCCATACCCATCTTAAAGCCCATTCGGCAGGACTTCTTTTGATCTTTGATTTACCGAAAATGGCTTTAACCTCTTTCGGAAGGTTCTTAGCAAGCTTTCCACCTCTTATAGGTTCCATGGCAATGACGGCTATATTCTTAGATGCCGCATATTTTAATCCAGAAATACCAGCCTGGTAGTTTTCATCAAGGTAATTGAATTGGATCTGGCAAAAATCCCAGTCATATGAATCAATTATCTCTTTGAATGTCTTGAAATCATCGTGAAATGAAAATCCTGCGTATTTTATCTTCCCATCCTTAATTGCTCTGGTGAGAAAATCAAGAGCTCCCAGATCCTTCATCCTCCGCCACGAGTATTTGTTGAGTGCATGAAGAAGGTAGCAATCAACATGTTCTGTATGCAGTTTTTCGAGCTGTTCTTTCAAAAATATATTGAAATCATCATAAGTTTTTACAAGCCATACCGGAAGCTTTGTTGCAAGTCTAACCTTTTCCCTATAGCCACCCTGTAGTGCTTTGCCAACTATAACCTCACTGTTACCTCCATGATATGGATAAGCAGTATCAAGGTAGTTTACACCATTGTCTATGGCGTAATGAAGCATTTTGATAGTTTCTTTTTCGTTGATTTTAGATTCATCATCATTTATAACAGGAAATCTCATGCATCCAAAACCGAGGATAGAGATCTCAAAATCATGTTTGCCAAACTTTCTACAATTCATCCTTGATCCCTCCTTACGATTTCTGAACATAAAGAAAAAATTAAGACCGTTTGACATAGAATTATGTCTGCCAAACACTCAAAGGACCCGTCTGAAATCGTTTTTGACCAGATAGAGTACATAACCTTCGTTCATTTTTTTACCTAATACCTTTTCAAGGATCCTGGCATAGTTACGCAATTGCTCGTCTTCGTACGCCTTGTTGCCTTTATTGGTTTTAAAGTCCACCACTATGTTCTTTCCTTTATATTCGAAATATTTATCCACTCTTGCATAGAATATCTTTCCGTCCATCTCTGCTTCAAGTGACATTTCACTTTCGACCCTATCGGCATTTTCTATCATCTTCACGATGGGATTATCCTTAATGTTTTCCAATATCCTTATCAGTTCCTTCCTTTCTCTTTCAGTAAATCTCCTATCCATCTTCACTTCTTTCTTCAAGTCGCATATTTTTTTCTCATTGTCGAGCATTTCGAGTACCTGATGGAATAATTTTCCTTTGTATGCATTGAATAATTCCTTCACTTTCGATTCATCAACCTCTTCTTTTATTTCCTGCCTCGCCAACTCTGTAACGGATACAATCGGCTGATCGTACCCCTTTTCTATTGGTTCTGCAAGGGATATGTCCAATCTTTCTCGGGGAGATGTAAAACCTGCCTTTGCTTCAAAAGGTTGAATATCATCCGGGATTTCTATAAAAGAATCTTTCCAATCCTCAAAAACACCATTTTCCTCTGATAAGATCTTCATCCAAACACCTTGCTTCCTGTTTTTCTTCTCCACAGGTAAAAACAAGGCGAGCAGATCCTGGGCCCTTGTCATCGCAACATAGAGAAGTCTTTTCTCTTCCTCCAAATTCTTCATCTTTTCCCTTTTTATACTTTCTTTGATAACAGAGGCTGCTTTATTCTCTTTTAACAGTCCGGATATTATGGGAATTCCTCTCTCGAATATGATTTTGTCCCCCTGATTTCCTCCTGAGGCATTTAACTGCGGCAATATCACTATGGGGAACTCCAAACCTTTCGCTTGATGAATACTCATTATCCTGACGACATTCGCCTGTTCTACCTCAGTCATGGCTTCAGATTCCTTCGGACTCGCATACGTCGTGAGGTATTCCACAATATCACGATAATTGAAACCTTGATATTCGAGTAATTCGATCATATGAAGTAGTTTTTCCACATTGGCTATCATCTTGTCACTGCTGCGAAACACAGATAATATGGCGAGTAGGTCAAATTCTTCTATTACTTTGCTCAAGACCTCGGATGGGGACAGCATCCCTTTTAAACTATGAAGTCTCTCGTAAAGTGTTAAGAATGTCTTTATCCGTTCATCGTCTATCCCTTTCAATATCTCCAGATATGAAGTATCATTTTTTGCTCTCCTCTGCTCATCGATCATAAAGAGCATATCTTCATCTGCGAGTATCATGGGAGAACGTAAGATGGATAAGAGGGATATATTATCTCCCGGGTCCTGCAGTAATTTCAAGAAGCTTATGAGCGATTTTACCTCCATTTTTTCGTAAAAACCTCTACCTTTAACAGTGTAGTAGGGTATATGATATTTATCCAGAGCCTTTTCTATGGTAGAAACATTGGTCAATTTCCTGAGTAATATCACGAAATTCCTGAAAATCATTTTCCTTTCTCTCAATTCATTCTCATATCTTTTAATAACATGGAGGATAAATCTTGCTATCTTACCCAACTCGTCATTACTATCTTCTACCTTTACAAACCAAACTCCACCAAATTTTCTCTTAGGGGATACCCTTGCCTTCATCGGTTCATATTTTGGGGAAAATTCTTCGTTGCCCTCTCCTTTCATAATGTTAGAAAACATATTGTTTATGAAACCGACTATCTGAGGATGAGAGCGGAAGTTATCAGACATCACTAATACCGATTTATTCTTTGTGTTGAAACTCTTTTTTGTATTTATGAAGACAGATACGTCTGCACCCCTGAATCTGTATATCGACTGCTTTTCATCTCCTACGTAAAAGATCTTATTCACACCCGGTTTGTGAACAGCCTCTATGATCTCCTTTTGCAATTCGTTTGTATCCTGAAACTCATCCACGAATATGCATTTGTACCTCCTCCTGTACCTCTCTCTTACTTCATGATGCTCCTCGAACAGTTCCCTAACTATCAATAGCAGATCCAGAAAATCGAAGCGAGATTCCTTGAAGATGTGCTCCTTGTATTTTTTCCTTATCTCCTTCGCCTGTTCTACAAATTCTTCCATGAGTTCAATGACTTTCAAGTTGTTAGTGGGGTCTTCTAAATAATTCATACTCGATATATCCTTCGTATCTATCTTATCCAAATAGTAACGTTCTTCCATTATTTTTTCGAGCAGCTCTTTCACCTTCTTCACCCCAAATTGAACTATGCACTTCTCATACTTATCCGGAGAGCTTCTAATGGAATCATTTATCAGGGTATCTATGATATCTTTCTTTTCCCCTTCTGACACTACCGTGAATTCGCTATCTATCCCCAGGAGAAAGGCATTTTCACGTATCACATCCGAGCAAAAAGAATGTATGGTCGAGATCTTTGCAAATGGAATGTGATCCTTCAATTTCCACCATCTCATATCTCCTGTGCTTTCGAGCCAGTCGTCTATTCGCTTTGATATTCTGTCTTTCATTTCCATAGCGGCTTTATCTGTGAAGGTTAAGGCAAGAAGATTTTCCACATTTGTGCCATTTTTCAACTCCTCAAGGTATTTTTCTACCAGTATTCGAGTCTTACCACTCCCCGCACTTGCAGTTACCAGACCTTCTTCTATTTTTATCGCTTTTAACTGTTCATTCGTGAAATCCAATTTCGAAACGCTCTCCTTTCATGCAAGCCATTGAGAATGGGCAGTTTTTACAGGTCCATAGATCTGCTTTTTCTCTAAAATTGCCAGACTTGATCTCACTGACCATTTTGTCAAGGTAAAATAGAAAGGCACTGTAAGTCTCAAAGGGCAATTTAGCACGGCTGTTTTTGAATGAGAGATCTCCGTCATATTCTTCATTTACTTCTATCCCTCTACCACTTTTACTTCCTTTCTCTATCCCATAAAACACTGCTTCTACCAGTTTTTTATCCTTCAGAAGTGTGGCTTTCTTCGCAATTTTACTGTAAAGAAATAGTTGTTCCCAATCTCCAGAAGAACTATTCCTCTTGTAGTCTATTATCTTAGCGACCTCTTCACCGTTCTTATCTATTCCAATATCCATCCTATCTATCCTTCCACTTATCTTGATAGTATTTTTAAATGTTTCTGTATCTTCTGTTATCTGTAGGGCATTTATAGGATATTCAAAAAGGGTTGGGATGAAATTATATCGAGCTTTTTTGGAAGGCTCGAATTCCACCCTGGTCAAGAATCTCCATAATTTTTCCACTATATCTATCTTTTTTATCTTCAGGAAACTCTTAGGTAAGTGGGGGAATACCCTTAACTCTTTCTCCACACTATTTGTAAGGAATTTCCTTATTTCCTCCATCTTGTCTTTATCATCTGATACACTGGTAAATGGCAGATAACTTTTTTTCTTTGCATATTCGAATACTTCTTTTAGACAGATGTGATATATGGAACCAAGCGCAAGTGGGGTGAGACCGAATTCGTACCTGGGTGGCTCTTTTATCATCAGGACGTATTCTATGAAGTATCGCATAGGACATTCTTTGTACCTTTTCAATCTGGAGTAGCTGAAGGTATTATCCTCTTCTTCCTCTATCCTTCGTTTCAATACCTCCAAATGCTCTTTTTTTGCCAATCTACCATTACCAATATCATGCAGTCTTTTAATTGTATCCAGGATTCCCTTTATATCGAATTTTTCTACATAATGAGAGGGCAGATCTTTTAAATCGTGGGTACTCATGAGAACCATCTTCGCCTCAGCGCGAGAAGCGGGAATGGAAAGTAGTTTAGATGATTCTACATTTTGAAGGGAGACACATCTATCGAGGTCAACAATATAATTCGATGGGAGTAACCTTTTTCCGCTGGGATCCGCTTCCGCATAACTCAGGAAGACTTTTTTTCGCGTTTGTATTAATGAGAGGAAGAAATCGAGTTTATCATCTCTAAGTCTCTTCTCCACAAAACTGATCATACTGGGAGATGGTTCATTTCCATATATTCCCACGCGATCATCGAAATTCAATTGATATAAGGGATTCTTCCTGACCGATGGATATATTGACTCATTGAAACCCACAAAAAATCTGTGATCTGATTTCGTATATCTTGCATCAAGTACATCCAGGATCTCAACTCCGGCTTTTGGCTCAGATTGAACCTTGAAGGTTTTGTAATTCAATATGGATTTGAGATATAGGCTGTAGTCTCCCGGATTCATCTCCGTTCTTCCTATTTTGTAAAGCGCCCTTTCCAGATCCCATATTGCATTGAAGAACTCCTTTAACGAACTTTTCTCGATATTATTTTCATCCGATTCAAGGCGGGAACTGAGCAGATCGTGTAAATTTTCAGCACTTTTCTCGAAAAGATGAGAATATTCCTTTATATTTCTGCGTCTATTACTATCCATCCCTATTTCTTCGATATATTTGAATATCTTATGTGTTATTCCCTCTGCTGCCTTCGTATCTTCGATCGCCCTTTTGATCTCTGTAAGGTCTACTTCCTCATCTATATATTTCGAATGCCTTCTCAGATTTTCCAAGTTTTCTATATACTCACTCAATCTCAACAACCATCTCTTCCTCCTGGATGCAAAACTCATTGGCAGGTTATCCTTATCCAGATTCAAACGAGTTATTATAGATTCAAATGCCCTCAAGGAGGATTCATCGTCGATGTGAATGTATCCATTTTCCACCAAACTCATCAGCATATCTGCTTTGTAACCTGAGATAGCGATCATAAAGGGTAACACGATGAGTCTTATGATCTTACTGGCAGATATATCGATAAAACCGTTCAGATGAAATGGTATCCCATATTCTTTGAATCTCTTGATGAGTTCTCTACCATAGGTCGAGGGACTTTTGATCACCACAGATATTGACTTTGGTGAAACTTCTCCCTTCAGTATGAGAGATTTCACCATCCTGGCTACACCTTTACATTCATCGAGTATATCTTTGAACTTCATTATCTCGATGAAATTCCCTTTTCGCTTTTTTTCTTCATTCGAAAATGCGTAAATCGCTATGTGTGAACGCATATCTTCATCTTTTATCGTTTTGAATTCTTTTATCTCTGGAGAATAATGAGACAAAAATAGAGAGATCTCTTTACTCCCTTTGAACAGATCTTCTCGTTTTTCATCGTAGGTTAATGCAAAATAGATCGCATTATATATGGTGAAGAGTTTTGGAAAGAAATATTTCATGTGAATAGGTTTCAAATCAGAAAAGCCGTACACAAAGAGTACATCACCTTCCTTCCCTTCGGGGATATCCAATCCTGCAACGAGTTTATAGGCATTTACCGTTTCGAACAGACCATCCTTTTCCTTTTGCTCTTCGTATCTTCGAACAATGTCAAGTAATATGGTAAGACGTTCATCCCCGCCTTCAATATCTTTCAAATCGACATCATTTTCGAGCACATCAGATGCGAAGGAGGAAAAATTATGTATGAAAGAAGGATTTTCAATACTTTTTCCGAAATAGGAATCATCTGAGATACCTCTCAAAAAATCGGCGACATAAGCATAAGAGAAAGCTTCATCCATATACGTTAGGTCAGGCCTGTATCTCGAAACTAATTCCACTGCGAACTGGTCTATAGGCTTGAAATTATCTCTGAAGATAAAGCCTGACCTTTTCACTGCTTCTTTTGCAATATCATCTATTACTCCGCCCGATGCACCTATGAACCTGTAACAGTAAGGAGAGCCATCTTTCGATATTTTCGAAAGTATTTTTAATACATAATCCAACATATTGGATAGCGGTGGTCCCACTATCATGTGCATTTTCCCCATAAAATAATTATACTACGAAAAGGTATCACAGTGTTTTTTGTAGGTGTATCCATTTGGCATAGAGCCGCATGTCGAGCATGCTTCTCGTTATATGTCAATTTTACCTATTGACAAAATGAATATATGTGTATATAATACTTAATATGAAGAAGATGAAGTGTGCGAGATTTGGTTTTAGAACGGGAAATACCCTGGTAGCTGCGCTTCTGTATCTGTTGTTGAAGAAGCCTGCACATGGATATTCGCTTGTAGATGAATTACGAGATCTGGGTATAGATCCTGCATTCGTCTCTTATGGTGTTGCATACAGGTTGCTTCGAGATATGGAAGTAAGAGGATTGATATCCTCTAAATGGGAAATAGAAGGATCTGGACCGCCGAGGAGGATCTATTCCATAACAAATAGTGGACGCGAATATCTGAAGAATTGGGTAAATAATGCGGAAAAGAATCTGAGAGTAATGAATAACTTGATAAATAAAATAAAGGAGGTCTTGAAATGAGTGAAATAAGTAAAACATGGCATGGTATCCCAAGAAAGGAGATCCCCTGGTTTCCAACCGTGGATGAAACCAAATGTATTGGGTGTAGTTTATGCTTTGTAACCTGCGGCAGGAATGTATATGAGATGGTAGGAAACAAGTCGAAAGTCGTAAACCCATATAACTGTCTTGTTGGGTGTACGACATGTGAGACCGTGTGCCCTGTCGGGGCGATAAGCTTTCCGCCGAAGGATATGATTCACAAGATCGAAAAAGAACATGCTGTCCTCAGGTACGTTCAAAAAGAAAGCAAGAAGAAGGGTATGAAAGTCGCACTCGATAAGGCAAGGGCAGAGGCAGAAAGGGTTATTTCTCAATCGAGCCATAGAGTAGAATTCACTGTATCTGGACATATATTAGAAAAGGATGTCCCTAAGAAACTGATGGATATCACTGAGCAATGTGATTGTGATGTGGTAAACTTTTCTGTGAATACCCCATCTCTTAAGGTTTGCTATGATGAAAAGGCCCCTTCCGTCGCTAAATTCGAACTCGTTTCACAGAAGTTCGAGGATGTTTCACACTGCTCAGATGAGATAGATAGATTCCTGGGAGAAAATGGCATCGTGATCGTTGAACAAAAGAAGATATCTTGATATTAAGGAGGTGAGAATTATGAAAATCTGTTTTACCGCGGATCAACGAGAGGGTTTGGAGAGTATCTTGAGTTATCATTTCGGACACTGTCCGTACTACATCATCGTTGAAGTGGAAGGAAACAGAGTAAAGGATGTGAAATCCATGCCTAATCCGCTCGTGGATGAACATAATCCAGGAGAACTGCCTGCCTTTATGAGAGAACAGGGTGTTGATACGATCATAACAGGTGGTATGGGGCCAAGAGCACAGCAATATTTCGAAGATTATGGAATAAGGGCTGTAACTGGAGCATATGGAAGGGTGAGAGATGTACTCGAGGAATTCTTGCACAGGAGAATTTCAGCCGAAGAATCCAGACTGGCAGGATCAAGAGAAGTTGCGGTAAGAGAAACTGGTGAAAGCGATGAGGTCGAACGGTTGAAGAAAGAAAACGTAGACCTTCGCAGGCAACTCGCAGACCTGAAGTCCCGCCTGACGAAAATCGAGGAGAAATTGGAGAAATGAATATCTTGGGAGCTGTTATCTACGGCATCATAGTTGTCCTATGTTATATATATGCCTTTAAGAAGAGCAGTGCTGGTGCTACAAAGGCAGTTAAAAAGGGAATCTCGCGATTTTTACAACAGCTCCCCTTTCTCATCTCTATCTTTTTACTCATCGGATTGTTCGATGTATTTGTACCGAGGAGTTTTGTGGTATCTATCGTTGGAAGAGGAAAAGGTTTACTATCCATATTGACTTCTGCTCTTGCAGGGACGATCGTTGCTGGACCGGTCTCTTCTGCCTATCCGTTGGGAGCATTTCTGCTGAAAAAGGGAGCTACGATCGCGGCAACGGCAGTTTTTTTGAACAGTTGGGTGATGGTAGGTTTCGTGAGCATCCCATATGAGATCTCTATTTTCGGTAAGCGGTTTACCTTTGCAAGAAATGGCCTTGCCTTCATAGGAGCCATCGTGATCGGCATACTCACAGGACTGTTGTTGGGGGGGATGCCAACATGAAATACTTGAAGAGATATTGGTTCGAGTGTGTAGTGGCTATACTTTATATCACACTTTTCTTCATCTTACCATCGAAGACTTCTTGTGCTCTGAAAGAGGGAGTAGTCATGTTTGTAAAGATGCTTCCAGTGTTCCTATGCGTTGTGCTGTTCTCTTCGTTTTTATCTGCATTTTTATCTCCAAAGACGGTCCAACGGTTCATGGGAAGAAAGACAGGTGTAAAGGGTGTGTTATTGGGTGCCCTATTCGGTACAGTAATAGTTGGTCCGCTCTGGATCCTCTTTCCGTTGTATAACACTCTTCTGAAGAAAGGAGCGAGACTTGCAGTTATCGGAGCCATGATAGGAGCTTTTGCCATAAAGACTCCATGGATCCCGTATGCTGCAGGTTTTTTGGGCTGGCCATTTATATCGATCATCGTCATTTTGACCATAGGTTATGCAGTGATAGAAGGCTATCTAATGGAAAAGGTATTGAAAGGTTCTTCTAAAAACAAATTGGAAAGTTGACATAGCGGTTTTACATTTTTATCATACTTTTATCAATTCAACACGTTTTCTGTATTTCTCTACAACCCCCAGCAAAAGAGGATGTCTCAAAAGAAGGGGATCCGAGTCGAGTATATCCTTGCTGTCTTCTATAGCCTCTAATAGTGTCTTTCTATCATTTACTATATCGGCAACCTTGAAATCGGTTAATCCATGCTGATGAGTACCGAGAAATTCTCCAGGTCCTCGAATGGATAAATCGTATTCGCTGAGTTCAAAGCCATCCGTTGTCGAAGCAAATTTCTCCAATCTGGCCATAACTTCATTGGTATAAACATGAGGTATGAGAAAACAGTATGCCTTTTTATCCCCTCTTCCCACTCTACCACGAAGTTGGTGTAGTTGAGATAATCCAAATCTCTCAGCGTGTTCTATCAATATAAAAGTGGCATTCGGTATGTCTATACCTACTTCTATCACAGTCGTACTGACGAGTATCCTTATATCTCCTTTTCTAAAGGCATCCATTACCGCTTTTTTTTCTTCATAAGACATCCTACCGTGCAGCAGAGCGATCTTCAGATCGGAAAACACGCCAGCCCTCAGCTTTTCATACATCGTCGTAGCAGCCTTCAATTGCAGAACATCCGATTCCTCTATTATGGGATATATTATGAACCCTTGATTGTCTTTACTTATTTCTTCTTTCAGAAAGTCATAGACCTCGTATATTCTGCTCTCGTTTACTATGTATGTGGATACCTTGAGTCTACCCTTTGGCATCTCTCTGATGATGGATATATCGAAGTCTCCGTAGAATGTTAAAGCAAGTGTTCGAGGGATAGGTGTTGCAGTCATGACAAGTGTATCGACTGCCTTTCCTTTGGAGATCAATTGCGCTCTTTGCCTAACACCAAATCTATGCTGTTCATCTATTACTACCAAACCAAGTTTTGCGAAATTAACATCTTCTTGAAGTAAGGCATGTGTTCCTATAACAACATCCGCTTTGTCATTTGCCAATGCATCCTTTATCCTTTTCTTCTCTACCTTAGATGTACTACCCAATAGCAATTCTACCTTTATACCGCAAATCTTTAATTCTTCTTTCAAGCGTTCGAAATGTTGTGCTGCGAGGACAGAAGTAGGGCTCATAACTGCAGATTGAAAACCTGCCTCGAAGTTATCTATTATGGATAACTCGGCGATCACTGTCTTTCCACTTCCCACCTCTCCTTGCAATAGTCTTCTCATGGACCTGGAAGCCTGCATATCCCTTTTTATCTCTTCATAGACCTTGCATTGATCTGAGGTCAACTCAAACGGTAATGTCTTTATAAATTCTTTGGATAACCTACCTGTGAATTGTTTTTCTATCCCCTGAAATTGAGATGTAAAATATCTTCTGGCATAGTTTATTGCCAATTCGAATTGAAAGAGTTCTTCATATGCCAGTCTTCTCTTTGCTTCCTTCAATATAATGTTGTTACCGGGAAAGTGTATATTCTTTAAGGAGGTATGAATATCTACAAGTTCACGCTTTTCCTTTATTGATTGAGGTATACATTCTTTTAAACAACCGAGATAGTCCTCAAGAGCATTTTTCAGGGCATTCCTCAACACTTTTTGAGATATTCCAGAAGTTAAGGGGTATATAGGTAATATCTGTCTTATTTCGGATGTTGGTTCAAACAATTCTATATCTGGAGAAACGAATTCCCATTTGTTAAATTTTCGCCTGGGTGTACCGTAGATTACTACTTTATCACCTTCGTTAAAATTGCTGTATATGTAGGTTTGATTGAACCAGGTACAGAAGGCATAAGCAAATCCATCCGTTAATGTGAACTTTATCAAATCCATACCATTTACATGCCTTTTTTCCTTTCTCTTTATCGTCAAAACAGTAGTCTGCGGGAGATCCTCCGTTAAAGAATTTACCATTCTGAGGTCTCTTCTATCTTCGTAAGCACGGGGAAAGTAATGAATGAGATCATAGATGGTCTTCACTTTTATCTTATTCAACACAACTTCTCGCCTCGGCCCAATCCCTCTGGCAAATCTAACCGGAGACATCGGATCCTTTTCACATTTATTCAAAGTTGTAACGATGAAGGGCTTTACAAGATATTCATCTCTGATCTTTTCAAGCATTATAAGTCCATTCTTTATCCTTTTCTTTCGCCTCTCTATAGGAAGAGAAGAGTAAATAGAAAAGTGATTTCTGAAGAGATGGATCTTCATTTCAAGGTCTTTGTTATTTTCATATTCACTATGATCAAGGGAAGAAGTAAGATAAGAAAGACTTTTATACAGGTTGTTGTCCTGATATTCATTTTTCATTTCCTTTTGAAAACACTTTTCCGACTCCGATAAGAAGAGATCTAAAAACACGATATTCCACCTTTTCAGTATTTGTCACAGAAATTATATCAGATTTTAACTCCAGAAAAGAATGTGTCAAATTGCATCACGAGAAAATCACTTGAAATCGAATCGCTGCATCATATAAAACCTAAAGTCCCAAGATTTTATATCTAGGTCGGGACTTGAATTTCCATAGCATCATAAAGCGCTTTTTGCTTTCCTGTGATTTCACCAACATACCCACGATTTCCTGGTTGTTGGTAGAATTCT
>QNAT01000004.1 GCA_003641555.1 Thermotoga sp. | reverse complement strand
CTGTCTGAGCGAAGCGAGTTTATCATTTTTAACATTTTTACGAAGAATTTTAGCAAATTTCGTACTAGCCTTGATCTTTTCTTTGGTTCGTTTCTTTTGTATCAAGACAAAAGAAATGAACATAAATTGGTGGATCAAAAATAGATTAACATTTTACAATTTTTATATGACAGATAAGGAAGGTAAATATGAGAAATAAAGAAGTATCTCAGAAGTTCTATGAACTTGCTTCACTTGCTGAACTGGCAGGAGAAAATCCGTTTAAGGTTAATGCGTATGCCAGAGCGGCTAGGACGATCGAAAATTTACCAGGTCCTATCGAAGATTTAGCAAGAGATGGAAAACTTACAGAAATAAGGGGCATTGGCTCTGGAATAGCAAAGAAGATCGTACAATACCTGGAAACCGGGAAAATTGAGAAACTCGAAGAGTTCAAGAGTAAAGTCCCTTTTTCTCTACTCGAGATGGAGAAAGTTTCTGGTCTCGGGCCAAAGGGAGCAATGGCTCTCTACAAACATCTTGGTATAAAGACGGTCGAAGGATTGAAAAAAGCTGCACTTGATGGAAAGATACGTTCTCTTCCAGGATTCGGTCTGAAAAAAGAAGAGAATATACTGAAAGCAATTCAAGGATTGAGGAAGAAAAAGGAAGAAAAGAGGGTATCGATCGGACTTGCACTTCCGCTGGCAGAAACTATCGTCGATTTTCTAAAAAGAAATTCTCCTATTGAAAGGTTTCAGATATGCGGAAGTATAAGGAGAATGAAGGAAACCGTAGGAGACATAGATATCCTTGTAACTAGCAAAGAATCGGAGAAAGTGATGAAAACTTTTGCTGAGGTTCCTATGCTAAAAGATGTTCTTGTGAGCGGAGAAACGAAGACATCGATCCTTACGAATGAAAATATTCAAGTTGACCTTAGAGTTGTCGAACCTTTATCTTTCGGCGCAGCGATCCAATACTTTACCGGCTCAAAACAACACAACATAAAGTTAAGAGAACTCGCTATAAAGAAGGGATATAAGATAAACGAGTATGGGGTTTTTGAAGTGAAAAGTGGGAAAAAGGTTGGAGGTGAAAGAGAAGAAGATGTTTACGACCTTCTCGGTTTACCATGGATTCCACCGGAAATGAGGGAGGATAGGGGGGAAATTGAAAGTGCAATGGCAAATGATCTTCCCATCTTGATTGAATCATCAGATATAAAAGGGGATACCCATGTTCATACGAGATATTCAGATGGTGCTAATACTATTGAAGAAGTTGCAAAGAAGGCAATGGAACTGGGATACGAATACATAGTTATCACTGATCATGCGAGGGCTCTCGGGGTAGCCTCTGGCCTTTCAATCGAAGAATACAAAAGAGAAGGGAGAGAGATCGCAGAGTTAAACAAAAAATTTGGTGATGGGTTCAGGATATTCCTGGGGGTAGAACTCAACATACTTTCAAATGGAAGCGTGGATTTCCCTGAAGAAGCCCTGGATCTCTTCGATATCTGTACTGCTGGGGTTCATACAGGTCTCACACAATCGAAAGATAAGATGATGAAAAGGATAAAGAATGTGATGAGGATGAAGAAGATAAAGATAATCGTTCATCCAACGGGAAGGGTAATCGGAGAAAGAGAAGGATATGATGTGGATTTAGAAGAACTCCTCGAAGAGGCAAAGAATACTGGTACAATGTTCGAAATAAATGCAAACCCAAAGAGGCTTGATCTCAACGATATAAATGCCCTGCGAGCGAAAAAGATGTACGGACTGAGATTTTCGATAGGGACAGATGCCCATTCAAAAGAAGGTTTAGCCGATATGAAGTACGGAATAGGGATCGCTCGCCGAGCCTGGCTGACGAAAAACGATGTTATAAATACCCTTTCACTCAGAGAATTCGAGAAGTTCATAAAAAGTTGGTAACTGTTCAGCTACAGAGTCACAGAGACACAGAGAAAACAATAATTAAAGTATGGTGCAAGATGGAGTTGTTTCTGAATTTAAGTTGGCATTACGAAATTTGCGTTAAGGAATTCGAGGAAAAATGCGTTAAGAAAATGATACTGTCTGAGCGAAGCGAGTCCACCCATTTTAATATTTTTACGAAGGATTTTAGCAAATTTCGTACTGATCCTGATCTTTTCTTTGGTTCGTTTGACTTGTATCAAGACGAAAGAAATGAACATGATATAGGGGTATTTGAAAACAGGATGTTAAGATGTGATCGTTTCAAAAGGATCGTAGGGACAGGTTTTTAAACCTGTCCGATGGAACGGAGTTCCATAATATCATTCGCCTCTGGCGAATCGGACAGGAGGTAAACCCCTCTCCCTACAAAGTAACGCTTTGATACCTTTTATGGTGTGAGCAAATACATACTTTTAGTATATTTTATGACTGAATAACAACGTACTCTGAAGGGGAAATGCGTTGATGGATTTCGTTCATCTCCATCTTCATACGGAATATAGCCTCCTGGATTCTATGGTAAAGATAAAGGATCTGGCAAATACAGTTGCTGCACATGGCATGAAAGCCGTAGCTATGACAGATCATGGTAATATGTACGGTACTTTTAAATTCTATAAAGCCATGAAAGCAATTTCCGTAAAACCTATAATCGGTTGTGAGATATATCTGAGGAATGAAACAGGAACTTCCAGAAAAAATAACCATCTCACCCTATTGGTAAAAGATGAAGAAGGATATGCCAACCTCTCGAAACTCATTACCACTGCATTTGTAACTGGAAAAGGTATAGGTAAGCCGCGAATAACAAAAGAATTGCTCTTCAACAATTGCAAGGGTTTGATATGCCTTTCCGGTTGTCTCTCGGCTGAGATCCCACGTTTGATCTTACAGGCAAATGAAGATAAGGTGATAAAGACAATAATGGAGTACAGAGATGCCTTTGGTGAAGAAAATTTCTATCTCGAACTGCAAGATGAAGGCTTGAAGGAACAGAAGATAGTTACATCAAAACTGATAGAACTCTCAAAGAAATTCGGCCTGCCTTGTGTGGCAACCAACGATGTACATTACCTAAAACGTGAAGATGCCCCTGTTCATGAGGTGCTTGTCCAGGTTGGGAGAGGAGGAAAGGGATTCAAGCCTGGCACTTACTCCTATGGAAGTGATCAATACTACTTTAGAAGTGCAGAAGAAATGTTTACTATATTCAAGGATGTTCCCGAATCTTTGATGAATACGATGAAAATTGCAGAGATGTGTGAATTTGATTTCGATACCTCACACTCACATATGCCACTTTTCCCACTGCCCGATGACAAATCATCTACCGATGTCTTGAGAAAAAAAGTATGGGAAGGCATACACAAAAGATATGCCGAAAGCAGGAAAGATGTGAAAGAGCGCGTGGAATATGAACTAAAAGTGATCTGCGATATGGGATATGCAGATTATTTCCTCATCGTTGCGGATATGGCGAATTATGCGAAGACACATAATATTCTGATAGGTCCAGGAAGAGGCTCTGCGACAGGAAGTATAGTTTCTTATGCCCTTGGGATAACCGATGTTGAGCCTTTGAAATACGGACTGATCTTCGAGAGATTTCTAAATCGAGAGCGGGTGAGTATGCCTGATATAGATATAGATATAGAAGATACGAAAAGGCAGGAGATCATCGATTACATGAGACAAAAGTATGGTGAAGGAAACGTTGCTCAGATCATTACCTTCGGAACAATGGCATCGAGAGCAGTGATAAGGGATGTGGGTAGGGTTTTAGGTGTAGATTATGCCCTGGTTGATAGAATAGCGAAGACTATCCCGTTTGGATTTTCCCTCAGTGATTCTCTGAATATAAGAGGGATAAGGAAAGCCTACGATTCAAATGGTCTCGTTCGACAGATGATCGATTATTCTCTCCGATTAGAGGGCCTACCGAGGCATGTTTCCGTGCACGCAGCGGGGGTGGTAATAAGTGATAAACCCCTTGTAAACTATTTTCCGCTGGCAAAGAGTGGTAACGATGTGATAACACAATTTCCTATGGATGACCTGGAAGAGCTGGGTATGCTGAAAATGGACTTTCTTGGGCTGCGTACCCTCACTGTTATTCACGAAACCCTCACCCATCTCAATGAAGATATCACCCAACTCTATTCGATTCCATTAAATGACACGAAGACATTCGATATGATAGCAAGAGGAGATACGGTTGGTATATTTCAATTGGAAAGTGAAGGGATGAAAAGGCTTTTGCGTAATATGAAACCTCATTCCATCGAAGACATCATAACGGCACTGAGTCTACACAGACCAGGACCTATGGAATCAGGTGCTGTGGATACATATATAAACAGAAGGACAGGAAGGGAACCTGTGAATTATCCACATCCATCGTTGGAATCTGTGTTGAAGGAGACTTATGGTGTAATGGTCTATCAGGAACAGGTTATGCAGGTTGCAAATCGTCTTGCTGGCTTCAGTCTGGGTGAAGCGGATATCCTCAGGAGAGCAATGGCAAAGAAAAAGGTAAAGGTGATGGCAAAACAACACGATAAATTCATAGAGGAATGTGTAAAAAATGGAACAGGTAAAGACGTGGCAGAAAAGATATTCGAACAGATCTCTGCCTTCGCTGGATACGGCTTTAACAAGTGCCATGGTGCCGGATATGCGCACATAACATATTGGGGATCTTACTTGAAGGCTCATCATCCCCTGGAATTCATGGCATCCCTTTTAACGAGTGTGATGGGGAATACGGATAAGTTGAAGATATACATAAGAGAGGTAGAAAGAATGGGGTTCCATGTACTCCCTCCAGATGTGAACAAGAGCGAAGAAAAATTCATTCCAGAAACGGGGAAAGGTATAAGGTTCGGCTTGCTGGGAATAAAAGGAGTCGGGGGGAACCTCGTAGATAAGATAATGATGGAACGAAAAAGAGAAGATTTCAAAAATGTAACTCACCTTTTCTTGAGAATAGGAGATCATAGTCTGAATCAGAAATCTATTGAATCCCTCATATGGGCTGGGGCATTCGATTCTCTGGTGCCAAATAGGAAAGCTATGATAACGTTCTTGCCAGATCTATTGCAATTGAGTAGGTCTCAACGTCGGGCATCTCAACAATCTTCTCTCTTTGCAAACAGTGGAACAGAAGATATGTTGTTGAAGAAGATCGATTCCTACGATGAGTTCTTCGATAGAGATTATGAAGAGAGAAAAGAACGAGAACATATAGGAGTAGTCTTTCCAAAGGAAAGGAATATGAAAAGACAGGAAGGAATAGAATTCAGATGTTCTACATTTGAAGAAGTAAAGGCATTAGCGAAGAGATTAAAACGTTCGCCAAACGGCAAGCGAGTGAGGATAGTATTCGAAGGATATGAATTGACCTTGCCGTTTAGATATGAGATCTATAAATGATGAATAATTAGTGACAGTGACTTATGATATAATTTTTATGATGATTGAATATCAAAGGAGGTGATATATCTGGTAAATTAGGAGATTGGACTTAGCGGAACATCATCCAAATATTTGAAAGGAGGATTTTTATGAGAAAGGTAATGGTTATTCTGATCGTAGGATTGTTATTGTTGGGTTTGCTTGCCAGTGCAGCAGAATATGTAATCGTTCAGAGTCATGATGTGCATGGCATGTATCTGCCTAAAAAAGGTAAAGGTGGTATGGAAGCATGGGCAGCTGAAATAATCAAATTGAGGAAAGAATATCCGAACAGAGTTATAGTCGTTGATTCCGGGGATGTGAATACAGGAACGCTCATTTCTGATGTAGCTTATAAAGGTGTTTTGGGTGGAGCGATGATCGAATTCATGAATGAATTAGGATATGATGTATGGACCCCTGGAAATCATGAATTCGATAAAGGGCAGGAAAATTGTATAGGTTATGCCATGCTGGCTGATTTTCCAACCGTTTGTGCGAACGTGGTTTACACTTCAACAGGAGAACCATTCTTCCCGCCTTACACTATAATCAACGTTAATGGATTAAGAATAGGTATAATCGGAGTAATGGAAGAGATCTTCAAAATAGAGATCATAAAAGAAAACACGGAAGGATTAGATGTACTTCCAATTGCCCCTGTTGTAAACATGTATGCTAAATTCTTGAAACCACGTACTGATTTGATCTTTGTCCTCGTACAAGGTGGAAAAGAAGATACTAAAGCAGCCGCACAACCGAACGTAGATTTGATCTTACCCGCAGAAGCACCAGCAAAGGGAGGAGAAGTAGGTCCTTCTGGTAATGTAGCGAAGATCAATGGGATCTATGTTGCAGCCGGACCTTCTGGTAAAGATGGTGGCATAGGAAAGATCACCATTGATGTAGAGAATAAGAAAATTGTATCGGTAAAGGAAGAGGATCTCTGGTTATCTGCTGAAAAAGCAAAACCCCCTGCCAAAATCAAAGCTATGGTGGAGGAATACCAGAAGATGATCGATGAGGAATTTGGGACAGTTATTGGACAATTAAAAACTCCATGGGTTCGCACTCAACCAGAAAGCAACATCGGTGATTGGCAAACTGATGTAATGAGAGCTAAAACGGGAACAGATTTTGCCTTTCAAAATAGTGGTGGGATAAGAAAAGATCTCCCAGCTGGGCCAATAACCAAAAAAGACATCATGGAGATCTCACCATTCCATAATACACTTGCCACTTTTACGGTTTCGGGTGCAGAATTAAAACATATATTGGAATGGAACTTCGAGAGAGGATGGGATTATCTACAGATGTCGGGGATCACTTGCACTGTTAATATGAACAAAAAATATGGTGAAAGAGTGACAGACATCTATGTTAATGGGAAGCCTCTCGATCTCAATAAAATATACACGGGGACCTTTAACGATTACGGTATAGGACACGATAAGGATAAATATTTCGATCTGGAGGCTCATAATAAGGTTAATACACACATTCCGCTGGCACAAACAGAGATCGAAGCGGTGATCGCACAAAAAGTCATAGATATTAAGGTGCAAAATCGTATTAAAGTGATTGGGAAAAAGGAAAAGTAAGGGTTTTCTAACAAATAGGGCTGTCAGGGATCCCTGGCAGCCCTAAAACTATCTTTTGATCGGTTTCAATTTTTTTGGAGTATAATAGTGGTGTAGTTTCATGGTATAAGGGAAATCGGTGGAAATCCGGTACGGACGCGCCACTGTGAGTGGGGACGAATCCCGATGTAACGCCACTGGACACGATGTCCGGGAAGGCCGGGAAGAGGATGAACCACGAGTCAGGAGACCTGCCATGAGAACTCATAAAAAACCGTCCTTCGCGGTTAGAGGAGGTGCGATGATGGCAAGTTTTCATATTGAGTACAAGTGGTTTCTCTTGACTTATATATATTTCCTTCGGAATATCTCACTGTTCATTTATACTTATCCTACTCTAAAAAGAGTATATTTGCTCATAGTTGTAAATGGTGTCGGACCATCCTTTGTAGGAATTGGTTTTTAAACCTGTCCGATTCTCCGAAGGTGAATAATTCTCTTTTTAGAGTGAAATTGGTATATTACATTTAAATGGGAGGTATGGTATGAAGAAAATTCTCATTTTAAAGAGTTTTGTTTGTTATTTTTCAGCAAGTACCAAATGCCTCTACTGTATGGGATCGATATGACAATTCACTTTGGTTTTGGCTCTTAAAAATACCATTGTGATAGGAATATAAGCATGTTAAAAAATGATATCAAGAGAAGGTTAAACAATTTGGCCAAGCCAAAAGGAAGTCTTGGTTACCTTGAAGAAATAGCCATTAAGATGGCAATGATACAGGGAAGGGTAATTCCAGAACTTCCGAGAAGAAAGGCTGTATATGTTTTCGCTGGGGATCACGGAATCGTTGAAGAAGGAATTTCTGCATTTCCAAAGGAAGTTACTGCTCAAATGGTTTTTAATTTCTTGAAGGGGGGAGCGGCTATAAATGTTTTTTCACGGCACGTTGGTAGTGAAGTATTTGTTGTGGATGCAGGTGTTGATTTTGACTTTCCTGAAAGTCCAGGACTTTTGAAGATGAAAATTGGCCGTGGAACAAGGAACTTTTTGAAAGAAACAGCAATGACAAGGAAAAAGGCAAAATGTGCAATAGATTACGGAAAAAAAGTAGCAAGGCATGCTATTGATAGAAAAGTAGATCTAATAGCTGTTGGTGATATGGGAATAGGTAACACAACAACTGCAACTGCGATTGCCACAGCTTTTGGATACAAACTTGAAGATATCATTGATATTGGAACGGTTGTAAGCAAGGAACAATTAGAGAAAAAAGAAAAAGTTGTAAGAAAAGCTATGGAAATTCATTCTCCTTTCAAAGATCCAATAGATGTACTCTCAAAGGTTGGAGGTTTTTGTTTTGGAGAGATAGCCGGATTCATTCTTGAATGCGCAAACAATAGATTGCCAGTGGTGTTGGATGGCTTTCCAACTACAGCTGCCGCATTGATTGCTTATAATATAGACCAAAAGGTTGTTGATTTCATGTTTGCAGGACATAAATCAAAAGTTAAAGGGCATTCAGTAATACTGAATAGATTAAAACTTAGGCCTATATTGGATCTTGATATGAGACTTGGTGAAGGTACAGGAGCAGTCCTGTCTTTTAGCATAATCGAAGCTGCTATCCACATGATAAGAGAAATGACAACGTTTGATGATGCAAACATTGTAAGGGGTAATGAATTATGATTCTCATAACTGGTGGGGAAAAGTCAGGAAAAAGTTCCTTTGCCTTACAACTTGCGATGAAAATGGGAGAAAGAAGAGCTTTTCTGGCAACAGCGGAGCCATTCGATGAGGAAATGAAAGTACGAATAGAAAGACACAAGGAGAAACGCAGCACATCCTTTGATACATTTGAGGAACCCATTTACATTCCAAATGTTCTTAACGAACTTTCAAATTACGATGTGCTTGTGATTGACTGCATGACCACCTGGTTGGGAAATCTTATGCATTACAATATTAACATTGAAAATATGGTAAAAAAGTTAATAGACTCTCTTAATGGGAATGAAATAATTGTGAGTAATGAGGTGGGAATGGGTATCATCCCTGCCAATGCCACAACTAGAAAATATGTTGAGGAACTTGGAAAACTCAATTCTACTCTTGCTTTCCAGGCCAATGAGGTTTACTTTATGGTTTCTGGGATAGGTGTGAAGATAAAGTGATAGGTTCTACATCCTGGGTTGTTCCTGGCACGTATATCGAGAATGCAAGAATTCTCGAAGGCATTGTTGATTTTGTCGAGCTTCTCGTTTACACATGGGATGAAGATACCAAAAGACTTCTACACAAGGAAATGCCGTGTCTTCTCGATCTTGATCTCTCTTATACCATTCATCTACCAACTGATAACCTGGAACACGTACATAAAGCGATTAAATTCATTGAGGATGCAAAGTTTCCCGTTTTAAATTACGTTTTACATCCCCTCGAAGGGTGGGAAAAACACTCCTGGAGTGATCGAGTATCTATTGAGAATCTGATTGATCGCATTGAACCTTATAAGAGGATGGTATTTGATGTAGGACATCATATTCTCGGTGTTTCTTTCCCCAATAGTTTGAAAGATAACATCGTTGAAATTCATGCCATGGGCGTCGAGAAAGGAAGAGATCATTTATCACTTAACAAAAAAACGGCAGATGTTATAAAGGATTATATGATAGACGAAATACTGATCAATTTTGAGGTATTCGATATAGAGGATCTTAAAGATTCTATTAAATTATGGAGAGATATCCTTGATAAATGAGATAAGACTTACCATATCCTTTCTGAGCAGGCTTCCTATAGGAGGTAGCGGTGACATGCGACATACTACGAGGTATTTTACAGTTGTAGGTTATCTTTCAGGTTTTCTCTATATGTTTTTGAAGGGTATTTCCTCGAACTTGCTGTGGCAGATTTTATCTATCGTGATCGGATTCTATTTCTTCGATCTTTTCCATTTTGATGGCTTGCTCGATACATTTGACGGCTTTTTCTATCAAGGAGATGAAAAAAAACGCATGGAGATAATGTCAAAAGGGAACATTGGTCCATTTGCTGTGTTTTTCGCATTTTTCTTCTGTGCAGCTTATCTGTATGCCTTTGTCAAAACAGAAGCTATAGCACTTATATACATGGGTGTCTTTGGCAGATTTTCTATGAACATTCTAATGAATATATCGCGTCCTGCTAAAGAAAAAGGGTTAGGGAGTTTGTTTTATCCTTATGATACAAAAAATACATTCTGGAGTTTGGCGTTTACTGCACCACTTATCTTCAATTTGAAATTTTATCTTGCATCGATCACCATAGCGTTTTTAGCAGCCCTTATAATGAAATTGTTAACCGAAAAGAAAATAGATGGATACACAGGCGATGTACTAGGAGCCACATGTTTGCTGAGCCAGTTATTTATCATATCTGTGCCGATTTTCCTGGAGAAGTAAATATGGGAAAATCTATTATGGTCGTGGGTACTTCATCTGGTGTAGGGAATCCTTAATTGCAGCTGCAATTTGCCGTATATTGACTCGCAAAGGTTATAGCGTTGTTCCTTAGCTGTTAACGCGGACACAATAATAGTTACAGATATCGAACGAGGTGGTTCTTTTGCTGCTATAGTTGGAACAATGGAACTACTTACACAAAGAGAATGCGATCTCATTAAGGGTTTTGTCTTCAACAAATTCTGCGGTGAACCAAAACATGCTTTTCATCCTGTTGTGTGGGTAGGAAAAGTAATACAGTTTTTAGATGAAAAAATGGAGCACAATTTATTTAACGGAGTTATTACCTCTTGTTTGGTTTTGCCAGGCATACTATTCCAAAGATTTACGAACACGATGGATGCAATGATAGGATACAGAAATGAAATGTATGAGAAGTTTGGTAAGGCCGCTGCAAGGATAGATGATGTTCTTAACTTTGTTCCTGCAAGGCTGTGTGTACTGTTCTTCTTGCCTTTGAATTTCAAAGGTGTTTGGGATTCCGTGAAAAAGTACGGTGGCATTAAGATAAACGGTACATACTCCATAAGTGCGATGGCTGATGTATTGGATAGAAAATTAGAGAAAAAAGGAACGTATATCATTCTGGAAGAAAAAAACTCCCTGAAAAAAAGATATAAAAAGAGCACTTAGATATTATACCTTTATCTGCCATTTGCGATTATACTGGAGGTGTTATTGATTTTTCTATTTCTGTGAATCCCTATATTCCAAAATTCTTTTATGCAGCACTCGAAGAGTCGAGAAGATATGCCAGATAATTGGGAAAAGCACTATGTTTACGATGGTGCGATACATCTTAGAACTTACACAAAATCTTATGGCCTACCAGGCATAAGAATCGGATATTTTTTAGACCCATACGGTAAAATGAGAAATGTAAAGATGCCATGGAGCATAGGTGCTATAGGAAAAGCATTTATAGAGAAAATCTTGCAGGATGATAGGCAGTTTTTGAAGGAATCAATGCCGAAGATTTGGGAAGAGAAAAAGTTTGTCTCTAAAATACCTGGTGTTAAAACTGCAGCTAATTTTTGCACTGTCAAAGTCAAAAATAAGGATAAACTACTTACAGAGCTTATGCGTAACAATATGATGGTTTAGAAATTGCGCATCTTTCGGACTGCCAGAATATGTAAGAGTATCGACCAAAAAACCAGAGGAAGATAGGAAACTTATCAAAATTATTAAGTCTTATTTATACTGATTACCTGTTTAGTTTTTTCTTATTGTGTTCGGAACATGGTATAATAATTATGTAGTTTCATGGTGTAAGGGAAACCGGTGGAAATCCGGTACGGACGCGCCACTGTGAGTGGGGACGAATCCCGATGTAACGCCACTGGACACGATGTCTGGGAAGGCCGGGAAGAGGATGAACCACGAGTCAGGAGACCTGCCATGAGAACTCATAAAAAACCGTCCTTCGCGGTTAGAGGAGGTGGCAAGATGTTTAAATTTGCATATCAAGATCACGTAAGCGGCTTCTCTTAACTGTATATCTCCTGATGATTTTTTTTGTTTGTTACGTATCATATTAATTGGAGGTGTATAGCATGAAGAGAAGTCTTATTGTCTTCTTTAGTATTCTCGTTTTAACATTTTCTTTGATCACTGCTTTTGCTGGTACGACGACTTATCCTCTGTCTGTAGTAGATGACTCTAATACATTGGTGGTTATCAACAGTGAACCCCAGAAAATTGTATCCACTGCCCCAGCAAATACTGAAATACTATTTTACCTGGGCTTTGGTAATAAAGTAGTTGGCGTTACGGATTATGCCGACTATCCCCCCCAGGTTAAATCAATCACTCGAATAGGACAGATGGCACCATTGAACAAAGAGAAAATCGCGTTACTCGATCCAGATGTCATTTTTGCAACTGGTGGATTCCAAACCAAAGGTGTTGAGGGTTTGAGAAAGTTGGGATTTACAGTAATAGTTGTCGATCCAAAGAATTTTGATGGCATGTTCAAGGATATTGTTTTAGTTTCTGTTGTCATGGGTGATCCTGATGTGGGGAAGAAAAAAGTGAAGGAATTGAATGATCGTCTTATGAAAGTTGCAAAATCTGCATATAACATACCCATAGACAAGAGACCAAAGGTTCTCGTGGGTGGAGAGTATAAGGATATATGGGCACCAGGAGCAGGTTCTTTTTTGAATGAGGCAATTTCTCTGGCTGGGGGAAGAAACATTACTGGTAGGCTGATCGGTCCGAGTGGATGGCTGCCCATAAATCCCGAATTTGTGGTAATGAACGACCCTGATATCATAATAATACCTGAGGGCAAAGCGATGGGAACAGGAAAAGCGCGTGATAAAGTCATCTCGTTTGTCACACATCGCCCTGGTTGGGGAAATATAAAAGCGGTAAAGAATAAACATATATATTTTGTGGATGAAAATATTCTTTACAGACCGGGTCCTCGCTTAGTAGATGCAGTTGAGCTGTTGAACAAGTATTTCTTCAAAAAATAGACAATGGAGTGGAAAAAGAAATTATTGATCTGGTTACCTTTGAGTATGGTGGTCGCTTTTGCGACTGCCATACTTACCCTTAAACTTGGCACTGTACATATATCATTTATGTCATTATTTGATATACTACTCGGGAATAAAAGAAGAACTCCTCTTTCTACCGTAATTCTTGAAATACGCCTACCCCGAGTATTGTTGGGAATGACAACAGGCTGGGGTTTAGCAGTAGTAGGTGCAACCCTTCAAGCATTGTTAAAAAATCCACTTGCCGATCCATACATCTTAGGTATATCTTCTGGTGCAGCCTTTGGAGCAACATTGGTCTTTGCCCTTCAACAACTCTTCAATGTATTTTTAATAGGTTATGTATCTCCTGTTGCGTTTTTATTTGCCCTTTTTGCAGGATTGTTGACTTACCTGATAGCCAATCAAGGAGGAAAATTACCTGTTGGACAGGTAATACTCGCAGGGGTAATAGTGAGCATGCTATTTGGTGCGGCTACTACTCTTACAATAGTATTTGGTTGGCGTGGTACTACAAATGTAATGTTCTGGTTGTTTGGAAGCCTTTCTAACGCAAGCCGGGGAACTTTTGAAATAACCTTCATTCCGGTTATCATTGGAAGCATTTTTCTATTCTTCTTTTCTTCAGAATTAAATGCTATGGCTTTGGGAGAAGAAGAAGCTATGCACTTAGGGGTGGAAACAAAGCGTATTAAGATCGTACTCTTGATCACCTCTTCTCTCATGACTGCCTTCATCGTATCCAATACAGGAATCATAGGCTTTGTAGGTTTGGTCATACCTCATGTAGCCAGGTTTATTGTAGGGGCGGATAACAGATTGGTGCTGCCGTTATCTGCAGTTATAGGGGCTATATTCTTACCCGTGTGTGATAGCATTGCGAGAACTGTAGCCTCACCTGCAGAAGTTCCCATAGGTGTCGTGACGGCTTTCATAGGTACGCCGCTTTTCATCTATTTAATGAAGAAGGGTAAGAGAGTATGAAAGCGATAGATGTTGATCATCTTTCATTTTCTTATGAAAATGGAAATAAAGCATTAAATGATATATCTTTTGATATTGAACCAGGAAAGATAGTCGGTCTACTCGGACCAAATGGAAGTGGTAAGAGTACTTTACTCAATATTATTTCAGGAGTTTTAAGATATGAAATAGGATCGGTTGAGGTCTTTGGAAAAGAAGTGAAAACGTATCGTAGGCATGAGATAGCTCGGGTGATTTCTGTAGTCTCACAGGAATTCAGCCCGCTCTTTGCGTTTACGGTAAAGGATATAGTCTGGATGGGTAGGATGCCCTATTCTTCTGTATTTCATTCGTCTACAAAAGAAGAAATAGATCTGGTGGACAGATGGATGGAGAAATTAGAGATCAAGAGATTGGAAAGAAGAAATATAAAGGCGATAAGTGGTGGTGAGAGGCAGAGAACCGTAATAGCGAGGGCTTTCGTTCAAGAACCTCGGCTTTTGTTATTAGATGAATTCACTGCTCATCTGGATATAGGGCATAGAGCTGACCTGATCGGAGTGATAAAGAGAAAAAACGAAGAGGAAAATACGACAGTTTTAGGTGCGTTCCACGATGTCAACGTTGCTGCACAGATGTGTGATGGGATCATTTTGCTCAAAGAGGGTGAGATCGTAGCAATGGGTAATGTATT
>QNAT01000003.1 GCA_003641555.1 Thermotoga sp. | reverse complement strand
GATCATTTGTGGAAATATCGTTGCTCCTTTTGCCATGTAACCGCTGAGACATTCTTCATGAACGATAGCCGGTATCCCCAATCGAGTATTCTCTTTCAGAAATCTCTGAATTTCATTTGCCAAAGTGGCACTTTGCTCTGGTGGTAAACCACTCGCTCCCCCTACGCGTGTTATCTGCCCTATACCATTTCCTATGAGTTTTTTCATCTTGCCGAGAGATGACTTTCCATCTTCCAACAATTTGTAGAGCCAAACTGAACCGAGTTGTCCTATTTTCTCATCTATGGTCATCTCAGATACGATCTTTTCAACATCTCCGCTATCCATACAGGATGCCCCCTTTTATTCGGTTCGTAAACCTGTATTCAGATAGTATCCCATTCTAATCCCACTTTCTTTACAGCGTATTCTATTTCCTTTAAATAATTTCCATATGCTGCTATCCAATGAAACCCTCGCATTTCGTACAAAAGCCTCTTCCAATCCCCTTCTATCGCAACATCTATTTGAGAACGGCATATCGGATAAGAGGTGGGTTCGACAATGGACCCCTTAAAACCTATCCAATGCTTTTCTTCGAAATCGGGATCTATCACGGTTATCTCTTGTCCCTTTCTCATCTTAACGCTTGGAGCGGCTCCATAATCGGATTCGAAGTGTGTAACTATATCCGTTTTTTCGTAGCTTTCTCCATCCATTTTCCTTGGAGCAGTGCAGTGAGCAAGAGTAACCATCCCGTCGTGAGGATAAGTTGGATCGTTCAGGAAAACTGGTTTGCCCGAGATGTAATGAAGTAAAATCCCTGCCGGGATAACTACGAAATCGGATTCACAAAAAGCCATATGTCCTTCATCATTGAGCAAACTGAGGGGCAAACAGGCAGTGGTACCTGCAATAGGTATGATAGTACTCATACACTGGTCTATAGTGATTGCATTCGCTTGATATTCATCAAGTATATCCTTGAAGATCCTATAGACTACAAACGCCTTTACCACAAATTCTTTGTCCGTATGAAGGGTAATATTCGGTTGACTTAAATATTGTTCTGCATCTCGACCAGCCTGCTTCAAATGAGCATCATCTTCCACAAATTTTTTCAGCAATTCGGTGAATCTCGGATAAGTAACCGTTTTTATATCTATACCCCATCTCTGTTTGGCTAAATAAGGGATATTCTTTATTGTATCGATGGACTCTCCTGGCCATCCTGATGGTTCTCCTATCGTTACGATCCTGGTTTCTACGGTATTCTTTAATCCATAAAGAGCCCTTAATCTCCAAAGGACCTCATCGTAATCATCTACGATCACATCATCAGGAGTTACGTTGGATTGAACGAGTTCATCTGTGTAATTGCGTAAGAATCTGGCCTGAATGACCTCGCTCCAAAGATAAAAAGGGCCTGATTTGTGTCTCAAGAAGATGAGATTTTGCTTTTTCAGGCTTTGCAAAGCTAGCAAAATTTCTGTTTCTCCACCAGCAGCATAAGTTAAAATAACATCCGCAGAATCCCTATCCTTGATATTAAAAACTTCATCCTCTGAAGCAATTGGGGTAAGGGATAAGATCTCGATAGGAAATTCTGCTCTGGTCTCTAATTCTTTTAATTCTGCCGAAATCCTCTGTATTTCTTTTGCCACATCACTTTTAGTTTGTATACCTCCCCATGACCGCCAGGAGGTAGCTTTCTTCCTTTCGTATATTGCGTAGATAAGAACCGGCTTTATCACCAATTTTTTGTCCGTATAATCCTTACTTATCATACTATTCCACTCCTTTGAGAGCATTTTCAGCCACATCGAGTGACCTTTGTATATCATCCCTCGTGTGAGACATAGATATGAAGTTGTAGCCCCCTCTTTTAAACAAAATTCCTGATTCCATAGATCTCCTTATGAATGTCCTTTCATCTTCTTCCTTAGCGAATTTTATCCTGCTCATGGGAGAAAAGCCCACTACCTCAGCATCTATTTTCGATCTATCGATTATGCTTTTAAGACCATCCATTAATTCTTTCCCCAATTCCCAGATCTTCTCCACATTAGTTTTATTTATCATATTGAGAGTGGCAGCAGCAGACGCAAATGATAACGCTTCACTCCCATATGTGGTCGATATCCATAAATCCTCCATCTTCTTCATCAGATCTCTTCTTCCAGCAACGGCAGAAAGTGGCATACCGTTAGCAATACCTTTACCAAGAATCGTTATATCTGGAATGACCCCAAAATATTCTTGCGCACCTCCTGGAGAGAATCTAAAACCCGTTTTTATTTCATCAAATATCAGTACAGTCCCGGTCAAAGTAGTGATCTTTCTCAAATATTCAAGTGTTTCCTTGTCGGGTTCATTATCTATAACGGGTTCTACTATAACTGCTGCATATTCATCACTCTTCAATCTCCCCTCCAGAGAGCCTACATCTTTCCAATCGAATCGCTCCGTTAATTCTCTTATACAAACGGGTATTCCACTCCCACTATTTGCCCAATCATGCCATCCGAAATATCCACAGGCAAGTATCTTATCTCTGCCCCGAATATGCCTCACAAGTCTGATCGCTGCAGAAGTAGCCTCGGCACCGGTCTTGAAAAACCTTACCATCTCCGCTGATGGTACAAGTGCTACGATCTTTTTAGCAACCTCGATCTCGAGTGGAGATGAAACAGAAGTCAGAATATAATCACTCATAGTTTTCAATATGGCATCTCTTTGAACCGATATGTTATACCCAAGGATAATGGCCCCAAGTCCCATAACGTAATCCACATATTCGTTTCCATCTACATCCATTATGTGAGAACCAAAGGCTTTTTTCACATAGACAGGGCCTTCTCCAAAAAACAGAAAATCGGGCTTCTTGCTTCCCGTTTGCACCCCCCATGGTATAAGTCCTCTTGCCTCATCGAATAATCTCATTGAATTATCCCATCTCATTGAAAAAACCTCCTCACATTATCTCCAAAGACCGGAGAATCATTGCTTATCCCTGTTTCTTTCAACTTCATAATACCTATCTTGTAATCTCTAAACGGATAAAAGGAAGAAAAACACACGCGATTCTCTCCCGCCATCTTCAAAAATCGTATGGTTTCTCCAATTGGTACATCGTAGAAGAATGTCATATCGAATAGATAGTTAGTATTGTTAGGATTAGAAAGGAATATATCCCTCGCCATCCCGTAAGATGCATTATGTACTATCAATTTCAGTTCTGGATGTTTCCTCAAAAATCCTATTATTTCGCTTTCAGATACAGGACCTACATCGAATGGATGTCTCTGTCTCGAATCTTCAAAACTCACGATAATAGACAAACAAAGGTCTAAAGATCTCACTTCTTCCCACAATTCTTCCAACCGTTCACCAGACAAGCTATATAAATGATAATTTGGATATAGATTTAGGCCTCGAAATCCAAATTTTTCTACCATCTCTCTTAGGTCGTCTTTCCAAGCTGGATAAAGTGGATTGACCGTTCCCAGAGGTATGAATCTATCCTCAAAACCTTTTAGATTCTCCATCAATTCAATGTTGGATTCACTGGCATCCCTATAGAATGCACCATTTATGTTAATGACCATTGCCTTCTCGACGTTGTTTTTGTCCATGACCTTTATGAAATCGGTGATATTGACATCATCGATCCTTCTAAACGGCCAATGACCTAAAACCATTAATAAATCTATCAAAATTCAACACCTCCAAATATACTTTTAGCATTTCCCCATGCGATCTTTTCCCTTTGAGCGTCTGATAATCTTGCCTCGCTGAATTTTGCTATACCTGTAGTTATATTCAAATCCGTTGCAAATAAGATTCTGTTTTCACCAACTATCCTTACCGCTTTTTCTATCATTCCTCTATCGCAGCCACTTCCACTGGTATCCAGGAAGGCATTATCATTATCTTTAATTGCCTTCAACGCATATTCCCAATCACCACCGCCTCCAATATGTGCCATTATGATCTTCGCTTCAGGATACATTTCAGCGAGCTTTGCTATATCAGAAGAATCTGATGGATTCTGTCCCCACAATTTTTGAGGTTTCTTATGAAAAGTGTGTATCAATATGGGAACATTGTACTCTATCGCTTTTTCAACTATGGGAAATGTTGAAAGATCAGAACAAGGAACGGGTGCAACCAATTTCACACCTACAAAACCATATACTTCAATTCCCTTTTTGATCTCCTCTATTGCTTCTCTTGTAAATATCTGATTTACTGCAGCATATCCATATATTTTGGGAGATGCTTCATGGGATTTTATGAATTTCCATAGCTTTCTGTTGCCAGAACTGAAGTCTTCGGGATCTGGAAAGTAGGTTGGCGTTCTTTTACCCCAGCTCCCCAGAACTGAAACTATGATCACAGATATTCCATATTTTTTCGAAAACTCCAATCTCCATTTATCTTCCTCCCCTCGCCCTTCAACGAGATACAAATGAGCATGTACATCGATTAGTTTCATCTACACTTCACCACCTTTCCTGTTTCGAGAGAATTTTTAACACATTCTGCAATTCTGATAGCATTAAGGGCGTTTGTTAAATCCGGAAATGCCTTTTTTACCCCTCTGATCATATTCATAAATTCTCTTAACTCAACTTTAAGTGGATCCTCTCTGAAGATCTCCACCTCTTCACCCGAAAGATAGAGTTTTGCTTTTTTATCAACTACTAATCCACCCTTTGTCCCCAAAACCTCGAAATAAGACTCTCCTTTATCGTATGACCACCAGGCACTGATTAAACTGAATGGTATATTCCCGGATAACTTCGAAAGTAGAAAGTAATTATCTTCTGATTCACCACCGTAATAATCATTTCCTCCTATCGCAAATACATCTTCGATGGGAATCCCCAATAACCATGGGATCAGATCGAAGTAATGGATATCCTTTATGAATACCACTCCTCCATTCTTCTTGAATCTCCAACTCGTACTTGCTCTCCAGCATTTTTTGGCATTTATTCCAACTACCTTTCCTATCTTTCCAGATTTTATGACCTCTCTCATTTTTATAAAAGAAGCGTCATATTTCATGGTAAATCCTACCATCACCCGACCTTTCGATCTCTTTTCTGCATCTATTATAGAGGACACAGCTTCGGTAGAAAGTGCTACTGGTTTCTCACACAGGATATTCATGTCCATCTCTAAAAGCCTTTTACATATATCTGGTTCTTCACCTGGAGGGACAGCTACTGTAATGCCATCGATGCCCAGAGCTTGAATTTCTTCTATACCGTCTATGGGGATAAAGCCGATTTCTTTAGATATAAGATTTATGTTTGGGTTTACATCAAGACCATAAACTTCACATCCTAACTCTTTCAGGTATTTGACGTGACCTCTACCCATCTTACCGCATGCACCTATTACGAGTATACGCATCACCTATCATCTCCTTGAAAGAACAAATATCCGAATAGATTTGGAAAGTGATACTGTTGATGTAGCCAGATCCTGCCACCTCGAGCACCACTCCATACCATCTGCTGATTGCGTCTCTCCGTACCATCGTTGTCATTCAGAATGATATCGAAGCCTATCTTATCTTCTCCTCTTATGGATCTAATGCCAAGCACATCCAGTGGTATCTTAACGAACACATCATAACCACTATCTGTTGGATACCATACTCCATCGATCGCCGAGATATCAGACCATTCCGAACAGATCTCGGCAATTGCTATCTTACGAGATCTCATACAGGGGGCGAATAAAAAACCAAAAGAACCGGGGGTAAATATCGAAGTTTCTTGATTTTCATCCATTCTAACGTCGAAATATACCTGAAAACTATCACTATCGTACATTCGCTCGAAAAGATGTCTCTTTTCTTCTGTAAAGTACTTACGCTTTCTCCATCTTCCATATAGGACGAGACGATCATCGACGATAGAAAGTCCTATGTAAAGATTTTTATCATCGTAATTCAAAAATCCCTTACCGCTCAGATCCTTCGGACCGGCCCATTCTCTTTCCCCATGCCTAACCTGGTCTTTATATATCAAAAGCAGTGGATTTTCCTTCCGCCAGCCACTCCAATCACCGTTGAAGGAAGGAGAGGTGGGAATCTTCAAGGCAAAAGCGGTTCTTATCTTCCTATTATAATCAAATCTTCCCACCTTAGTCTTAACGTTTACTTTGATATCCAATTCTTTATCGAAATCCATGAGTCTTTCTTCATATTCTGCATTTCTGAATCTCTCGATCGAGACTTCTTGCTTATGAGGGTTATTGTTTACATCCAGTTCAAGCGTTCCAGAGATAGTATATGGAGAAAGATTTTTAAAATGAATTTTTAGAATGTTTCCAGAAAGATTTGGTACAAATGCCTTTATTCTCAGAGGCTCTCTAATGCTGAGAGGCAGATCTTCCTTTTCCCCTTTTTCTATCAACGTGAGATGGATTATCCCGGGTTTAGAAAGTTCCTGTTTTTCTTTATGTTCACTTTCCTTTACCACAAAGTCGTTACCATCTCGTATTAAATCTTCATTAACAAGGATCTTTACACCTTCAGGAATATCTATCTTATTTCTTAATCCTCTATATAATGTAAAAGTAGATATCAAACTGCTCTTTACCCTGGTTGTTTTATAAGTTTCTTTGGGTTTCGAATTGTAACCATAAAATATCATAGGTTTACTATCCCTTTCTATCGATAGGTTATATATATTTTTGGAAGTATTTATTAGAATACGATGGTGCTCATTTTTTAACTTCAGCATCATAGAGGTCTCATTGATGTTTACGATCTCGGGGATATCTGACCAGGATAATACATTCACGAATTTTACTTTTCTCCCTCTTTTCCTGTGGATCAATATAGTTCCGCCCCAATCCATCCTGGAAGGCCTTCCAGGTGTTTTCCCGCTGAGCAGGAGATCTCCAGGCTCGAAAATACTCTTCATGTAGAGTTTCTTTCCATCTTCTTTGAATTCGAAGAGGACCTCTTCAGATGGATGTGACATTTTAGCGTTCTTTATGAATTCTTTTCCAGCTTCTTCACCAAAACTATATGAATTTTCCCAACTGAGATCGGCATCAACCCCGGCATAGGTATTCCAATTGAGGTCGAAGATGCTTTCTTTTCCAGAGAAGCCTTCCATCACATCGATTGCATAGTTATCTGTGAGTACAAATGTTCTTCTAAAACCCGAATCGGGATAAGCACTCCCTTGATCAACTTGAACGCTGACCACCTGGAATCCTTCAATATTTCCATAGAAACGTAATTTACCTGTAGTATAGAGCTCTTGATCCTTCCCATTCACGATTAACGTGTTATGAGCCCTGGTAGATCTATACCAGAACAGTTCTTTGAAGAGATAATTACAGGTACCGGGATCCTCAAAAAATCTTACACCATCCAGGACAAACGTTAGGTGTAATTTATCCGGATGTCCATGTCCCCCACCATGATAACCATAGTCCAAATACGAATATACTTTATCACTTCTGAATATCGCTAACCCCGTGGCGGGCATCAATATAGAATGGCTCTTTTCATTAACTCGAGAGGGTATGTCTTCTCGCATAGAGAAGGAGCTATACCATTCGTTATCACTCCTGCTCTTTTTAGCGTATATCGAGGCAAGGAATTTCCCCAAATGTTCATCCATAAAGCGCATATAGGCGATCTCGTAAAGGGAAGAATAATCACCAAGATTTCGTGCATATTCGGAATCCTTTCTACTTGGGAAAGTGCCATCGGGCATCATAGAATCGATTTGAGAATAAAACATCTTCTTCAAGATATCTCCATATTTTCCTTCGTAGATCTTTATTCCGTTTTCATTAGCGATTTCAGATAGCAGGATTAAAGTTTTGAGTGTAGGCCAATGATAATTGTTTCCTTCATACCACATCCCATCATCGAGAACACCGTTCTCCAGTTGTACGAACAATCCATGCGGTCCTTCAAGAGAATATTCTATGATCCTGGGATTTTCAAAGAAAAAGCCAACACTTCCCATTCCATAGTTGTTCATGGCTTGCCTGTTGTTCATACCTTCATCGTAATCCATTATTGTATAAACAGCAGGATAGAAAAGATTATCTTTGACTTTGTTGATGAATTCTGCATCAATGCTATCCTTCACGAGACTCAATCCTATTATCAGATTACCGAGCCAAAGAGATTCCATATAAGTTGATGGAAAAATCCTACCGGGACCAAGTTCATTATCACGGTGGCGATACCACAGATATAGGCTTGAATATTGAGATATGATGTCTATCACAGGTTTTGAATATCTTTTATTTCCCTTAATAGCATAGAGTATGCCGAATTGGGCAGTTTTTTCTGAAAGCCAGAAGTGAAAACTCCTCACCCAGGAAAGATAATATTCGAAACCCGTGTAATTCTTCCCACACTTTGGACACTTCCTGTTAGATGGATCGAAAGGATCAAATATCAACGGTGTATTGTCTTCGGGACACGTTTCATAGAATGCTATTCCTCTTTCGAGAGGAACTAACAATCTACCTTGAGAGATCTCTCTCAAATCTCTCTCCATCTTGTCGATCATCTCTTTGTACCACGGGCTATTTTTATAAAGTTTTCTCGCATATTCTATTGATTTCTCGCTGGCAATGGTTGTATACATCACGAAGCCTCCTCTGGATGTTTAATATCGATGAGTTCTAAAAATCCCTCGTCGATGAATAGATTTAGTAAACCAGGAAACAGTATTGGAAATCCCACAACGCTGAGAATGGTTAAAAATGTAGATAGGAGTATCTGAATGAGCAAACCAAGTGTATATTTTGGAGATCTAATACTTATCTTCGATGAGAGCAAGAATGAGTGCCAAAATCCATTCCTATTTTTTAATTCTATTGGTACAATGTAGATACTGAAAAAATCAAACATTAACCACAAATACAGGATCGTAAAGAACACGATAGAATTGATAAATGTGCTTCCTATCCCTTTTTTCAAAAAGATGCGAAAGATGATCATCAGAAATATGAAGACAACATGGACCATGCCTAACTTGAATCCAAATGAGAAATTATCTCTTAATTTCTTCCAGAACTCGCTTAACCTTCTCTTCCTGGGATCAGAAGAAACAAAAGAATAAAAAGCTACAGTTGCAGGACCTGCGAGAACGAAAGTCGAGAAAAAACCAAACCATACAAAAGAGGGAATGATCAGGTCCCATGCCTCCTTGTAATACCTTTTGAAAACGCTCTTTACCACTCTGCTGACACTGGGGTTCATTTGATCAATCCTATATTCTTTCCAGTTTCAGGATCGAAGACGTGTATCTTATCAGGATCGAATAGAAGAGGGATTTTGCTGCCAGCACCTATTGAGGTTGCCTTTTCAGAGTTCATGTAAATCGTTCCTCTTTCTTCTCCTACCTTAAAATGTATGAGAACATTTATTCCTAAGAACTCCGAGGATGTTACGGATGCCTCCACAGAATTTTTACCTTTTTCTAAAGATATGTTTTCAGGTCTTATACCAAGTGTTATTCTTTTATTCATAAAATCTTGCAGTTTATTCTTTAAGGTGTTTGGCACAGAGATCTTTTTTCCATTTTCGAATACAAATTTTAAATCATCATCCCGACTTACCCCACAGGTAAAGAAATTCATAGGAGGCGTGCCTATGAAATTAGCAACGAAGAGATTCGATGGTTTGTTGTAGATTTCCTCAGGAGTTCCTATTTGTTGAATTGTTCCTAATTCCAGGATAACAATTCTATTACCCAGAGTCATAGCCTCTATCTGATCGTGCGTAACATAGATCGATGTTGTCTTCAAGTTCATATGCAGTTCCTTCAATTCCGCTCTCATTTGAATTCTCAACCTCGCATCTAAGTTAGAAAGAGGCTCATCGAAGAGATATACCTGAGGTTGACGAACAATAGCCCTGCCAAGTGCCACCCTTTGTCTTTGCCCACCTGAGAGTCCTTTTGGCTTTCTATCGAATAGTTCCTCTATATCGAGGATCCTGGCTGCCGTTTCAACCCTTCGCTTTATTTCCTCTTTCGGAAACTTCAGGTTCTTCAATCCGAAACTCATATTCTCATAAACGTTCATATGTGGATACAAGGCGTAATCCTGAAAAACCATGGCAATCCCACGTTCCTTTGCGGGATACTTCGTCACATCACGATTCCCTATATATACCTTTCCTTCCGTAGGAATCTCAAGTCCAGCAATTATTCTCAAGGTAGTAGTCTTACCACATCCGGATGGCCCCAGGAGAACCAAAAATTCCCCATCTCTTATATCTAATTTCAGGTGGTTAACCGCTGTCACATTAACTTTTTCCCTCTTCTTGAAAGTTGTAAAGACCTTCGTTACTTTATCTAATACCACTTCAGCCATTGTGATTTCTCTTCCTCCTCTTCTTCAGGATGTCCAAAACGATAAGAAAGATGGGAAAGCCAAAAGCCCATACGAGACCTGCTATTATCAAAAACAAAAATGGAAAAATCTCATTGAAGCTCATAACATCACCCCTTCAAAGCTCCTATAGTTATCCCTTTCACAAAATACTTTTGAAAGGCAAAAAATATTATTATAACAGGTATAGCGGCAAGTGCTGCTCCTGCAAACGACCTTCCATATGCCTCAACACCTGGTGGAATCCCCATGGCTCCTGCCCCCATCATACCAGTTAAACCCACCTGGATCGTAAACATATCAGATGAGTTAGTGACCAGGTATGGCCAAAAGTAGCTGTTCCATCCTCCTACGAAACCAGTTATTCCCATTAATGCTAATATCGGTTTCGAGAGTGGTAATACTATCTTCCAGAATATCTTGAATTCTCCTGCAGCATCTATCCTTGCGGCATCTATGAGACTGGAAGGCAGCGTTTGAATACTCTGTTTGAAGAGGAATACCCCTCCCACTCCTGCAAGTCCTTGAAAAAGAAGTGCCCAATAAGTGTTTATCCAATGGAAATCGAACATCATTTTATACAGGGGTATAAGAGGTACGAATAGTGGTACTGTCATAGTAGCAATTATAGCCCAAAAGATCGCGTTCCTACCGGGAAATCTAAGTTTTGCGAGAGAATATCCTGCCATAGAATCGAATATTAGATTACTCAACGTTGGAATAAGGGCTACGAGGAGACTATTCAAGAACCATCTTTGCCAGGGTCTTCTTTCTATCCAGAAGGGGGCATTCAACTGGAAAAAGTCTATATAGTTTCGAAGTGTAGGAGGATTAGGAAACCACTGTATATCTCTCATAGTGAAAGAAGGTCCTATCCACATAAAAGACGAAACGAACATCCAGTACATGGGAAATAAAGATACGACACCCCAGATGATCACTATAAGCAAAAAGATACCGCTAATGATCTTTCTTACCAATCTCGTTCTTTTCAAATTCTTTAGAAACTCTTCTTCTGAAATTTCCTTCTTATTCATAGAAACCACCTTAATATTCTACTTCACTGCCCATTATCTTGAAATTCAATAGGGAAACGGCTATCACCATCAGCATCAACAAGACAGACATAGCTGCAGCTATACCATACTGTCCGAACTGATAAAATGTTACGTATATCCTGTAGTTTAAAAACTCAGTTGCCTTCATAGGGCCTCCATGAGTTATGAAAAAAGCGCCACCAAAGGCCTGAAACGAACCTATAACACTTGTTATAAGAACGTATAAAGTGGTTGGTTTCAACAGCGGCCATGTTATCTTCCAGAACCTTCTCCATGAAGATGCGGCATCGATCTCAGCTGCTTCGTATAAACTCTTGGGGATCCTGTCGAGAGCTGCAGAATACAAAAGTATGTTAAATCCATGAGATGACAGCCAATTCATTAAAATGAGGGTAAAAAGCGCTTCAGATGTACCTGAATACCACAGTTGAGTTGGAAGCCCAAGAAGAGAAAATAACCAATTCATAAAACCTGCCATAGGATCGAAGATCCATTTCAAAGTCATAGCCATAACCACTGCACTTACAACTCCGGGTAGATAAAAGGCCGCTTTAAAGAAATCCCTGATACTTCTTCGAAAGTGAGCCAACAATAAAGATATGGTAAGCGGAATTATGATGCCCATAGGAACTACACCCAGGGTGTATAGAGCACTTATTTTTACAGAGTGCCACCAATCAGGGTCAGTTAAGACATTTATGTAATTTTTAAAACCTATGAAGTGAGGGTTTGAGATGTTTTGCAACTGTATATCCTGAAAGCTGTAGATTACACCCTTTATCATAGGATAAAAAAGAAAGAGTGTAGACCAGGCAAGATCAACTGCCAAAAAGACGTATGCCCAAAACCATTCATTGTATACATAGTTCCTTTTTATAAGCTTAAACATGATTCCAGCACCTCATTGAAAAGATCGGGAGAGGAAGAAAATCCTCTCCCATGATCATCCTTGATCATTTAAACATCTTACTCTCTTCCTTTTCTTCTTCGACCAGCTGATTAATACTCTTGATGATCGCTGGAAGTTTGTCTTTATTCACTCTTGGATATGGGAGTTTTTCTGCAGCAACTTTTACCCTGTTAAAAGCCTCATCTGCGCTGAGTTTTCCAGCTATCATTCCTTCAAGGGCTGGTATAAAGGAATCACCGAACCACTTACCCTTCGCGTCTCTGAAAGCCTTTGTGAAGCCAACACAGGCATATTGAGAGAATGAAGGAAGGGCATTGTTTCTCATATCATTTAACCAATATCTAATGCTTGGGTCGTTGGTATTGTAAAGATTAGCTGCCATCGCATACCTTGTTGCAAATAATCTTCTATCCGGGGACATAAAACCTTCTGCGGCAAGAATGGGTTGGAATGTTATGTTAGTTATGAAATCACAGAATTCCATCACATGCTTCGTATGCTCATCTCCTTTGTAAGGGTTCTGTTTGAAGTTATAAAATCCATAAACTGCTAATCCTGGCCTGATAGCCTCATGGTCTGGTGCATCGAGATAAGGCATAGGAATTACCCCAGCATGTATGACCTTCCCCTTTCTTAACCCTTCGAGAACGAGTCTGTTGTGCTCTTTTACGGTAGAAAGATAATCTGGCCCATTTGCTACAAAAGCGAGTTCTCCCCTGAGAAAAGCATCTGAAGCATCTCCCATAGATTTAGATACAGCAGCAGCAGGGGCATATTTATACTTGTGGACTAAATCATAGAGATATTGAAATGCCTGATGCAGGAGTTCCGGATCTTTAAGCTTACCGGTCCTGGTATCAAAGAAATAATCGAGCGTCCACTGTTCTTCAAGAGGCCTTTTTTTACTGAGATATATGGGGAAAATACCAATTCTCATGTGATCCGAATTTACAGGATAGAACAGCCATCTGTCTGGTTTTCCATCCCCATTGAGGTCTTTAACAACTTTGCTTCCTAATTCAAGAAACTGCTTTGTAGTCCATCCGTTCTTCCTTATATTGTTTGGATCAAAACCTGCTTCTCTGAGCATATCTTCATTGGCTATCATAGTAGAAATGCCACCTATATACAAATGCCACGGCCAAACTACTATTCCTCTTCCAGGAATCGATAAAGAACCGATCACAGCAGCTCCCATACCTAACCTCTCGTCCTTCGTAAAGTATTTATCCGGTATCGTCAGCGAATCTGCACTTGCTAATCCTGCACCTCTACCTGGAACAAACAAATAGTTAGCATTGCCATAGGCAACATCTGGTCCTTGTCTTGCTCCAAGCATCGTTCCGAGTTTCTTGATGTAATCTCCCCAGCTTCCTCCACTGATCCATTTGACCTTTACGCCTGGATGGGTCTGCTCGAACAGGTTAAAAACCTGTCCAAGATAAGCACCAAACGGTGTGTTAGGTCTAAAAGGTAGGAGGGCTGTTATCGTATCGGTGCTTGCGAAAACCAGAGCCGAGCTCATGATTACTAACGCTAAGAGTAAGGCTACAACAATACCCAAACTCCTTTTCATGGTAAAACCATCTCCTTTTTTGATTTTTGCCTTCGTTCATCCGAGCTCATCTTTTCACTCACGATGAACCACCTCCTCGTTTATTCTTTGGGGAGTACCCCCCAAGATCAATGTCATTACCTTATGTTCTGGGATCGTGATCTTCAACCGATCACCTTGAATGAGAATATCTTCCAGCGGCTTTTCAGCAAGTGTCGCAATCGATGCCCTTTTAAAGATAGGATTAAGTTTTAAAGAGATATCAGTATCTTCATCCAGTGTGCTGAAAAATCTTATCATTACTCCATCGCCTTTTTCTGCCCTTTTAACAGAGCTCAAGATGATTCCAGGCTCATTCCATTGAAGAAGTGAAAATTCTTCTGGAGAATTCGAAGACGGATTTAGTATTTCACGTATATATAAGGGATTCAGAAACGTTTCTGAATACTTCAATATATTTTCCCTCCTTCTGTCCGGTATTATTCTAATATCTGCTTCCATGTTTCTTAGACATTGAGCATCTGGAGTAGAGAAAGCAGGAAGAGAATACTTATCTCTTACAGTGAGAATATTTCTTCCCAGGACACCAATCGCTCGAACCAGGGTTAATTCTAAAATGGAGTAATTTCCCACAACATTATATTCATATTCGGTTAGATCAAGTGTCGAAATAGCATATCCATTTTCACCGTCATCTATAATAAGCAGTTTCTGAAATGGATAGAAATTAACTTCTGATTCTCTATAACCACCTTGCTGGATTTGCTTTTCCTGGTCCTCCACAGATAATGATTTGTATCTCCTCTTAATCATCCCAAAGGGCTCTCCTGCTTCTATCTCATCTGGAATAGCCCTGGATTTGAAAAGCACTCTTAACCTATGGTCTTTTACAAT
>QNAT01000002.1 GCA_003641555.1 Thermotoga sp. | reverse complement strand
TCTATACGATTCACCAAAACATCCGTATACAGAAGCGCTCCTGCACTCCATCCCAAATACCATAATAAGCGATATGAATCTATCCTTTATCCCTGGTTCGCCCCCAAATCTGATAGCCCCACCCAAAGGCTGCAGATTTCATCCAAGATGTGGTAAAGTTAAGAAGATATGTAGAGAAAAAGAACCACCCATATTCAATGTGGATGGGGCCAGGGTTAAATGTTGGCTTTATGCCAATGGGAGTGAAGCGAAACATGGATGAAGATAATGTCTTAGTAAAGGTAAAGTCCCTGAAAAAATACTTTCCTGTTAAAATGCCTTTTCTGGCCTCGCTTTTCACAAAGGAAAGAAAAGCAGTTCATGCTGTAGATGATGTTTCTTTTGAAATAAAGAGAGGAGAAACTTTAGGACTCGTTGGGGAATCGGGGAGCGGGAAGACAACCATAGGTCGTCTTATACTCAGATTGATAGAATCGACGAGTGGAAAGATCATCTTTGAGGGCAGAGATATAACACATCTGGAAGGAGAGTCTCTTCGCAAATTAAGACCGAAAATGCAGGTCATTTTTCAAGACCCACTCGCTTCCCTCAATCCGTATATGAGGGTTGGAGAAGCGATAAAGCATCCTCTCGAAATTCATAACATAGGTAAAAAACAGGAGAGGAAAGAAAAGGTTTTGGATGCATTAGAACAGGTTAGGCTCATTCCACCTGAGGATTTCTATCCCAGATATCCGAGAGAATTATCAGGTGGACAAAGGCAGAGAATAGTTATGGCACGTGCACTCATCTTAAATCCCTCCTTCATGGTTGCAGATGAAGCTACCGCCATGATCGATGTCTCCGTTAGGTCTCAATTGTTGAAGTTGATGAAAGATCTCAAAGCGAAATTTAACCTTACTTATCTATTCATAACTCATGACCTTGCAAGTGCAAAGTACATATGTGATGATATAGCGGTTATGTATCTTGGTAAGCTGGTAGAAGTTGCCCCGATGAGGACTATATATACATCACCATCACATCCCTATACAAAGGCATTGATGGATGCCATTCCAATACCTGACCCAAAGCAAAAGCGTGATAGACTAATATTAAAAGGGGAGATTCCCACTCCTATAGATCCTCCCTCAGGTTGTAGATTTCATCCGAGATGCCCTTACGCTAAAAAGGTATGTTCAGAACGAGAGCCCGAGATGAAAGAGATAGAAAAAGGGCACTACATCGCCTGTCATATGTTCTAAGTACCCTTCCCAATTTTAACTATTTGACCACGAATTATCACTAATTATCACAAACAATTATATTCATTTCGCTTATACCATAAAAGGTATCAAGCATTTGTTCGTAGGAACAGAAGAGATAGTGGGGTCAAGACCTCGTACAATATCAGAAGATCTTTCCCGGATTCATGATGTTATTAGGATCTATATTCACTTTGATGGACTTCATGATCTTGTATTGTAGATTCTTGGTCTTCCTAAGCAATTCTTTTTTTATGAATCCTATACCGTGCTCTCCGCTCACTGCTCCCCCCAACTCTGCAGCTTTAATTGCAATTCTTGATAGGATCTCTTCCGAGATCACCTTCCATTCAGGTATGGAGATATTTTGCGGTTTCATCGGTGCAGGGTGTAAATTACCATCTGCAGCGTGGCCAGCAATTGGGATATCTACGTTATATTCCTTCGATATTTCTTTTACGAATCTCACGATCTGAGGTATTTTCGATGTTGGTATCACTACATCTCCAGTCGGTACATATGGATCGAAGAATTTCAATGCTTCAAGCCAGTTTCGCCTCACTCTCCATATCTTCTCGGAGTTAGTCCTGTTATCAGCAACGAAGACATCAAGTGCCCCACTGTTCAAAAGGGCATCTCCAACTCGTTCATAGATACTTTCTAATTCTTTTTTATCCTGTCCTTCATATTGAATTATGAGGTATGCACCTGCTTCTTCCTGGAATGGTAATTCGATGTTATTATATTTAGATCCCAGGATTATGGACAGATGGTCGATGTATTCAATTGCAGTTGGAAGAACTTTGCTCTCTATGATCAGTGTGCTTACGTTGGAAATGGCTTCATCAACACTCCTGAATGGGACAAGAAGATCAACATTTTTTCCAGGCCGAGGAATGAGATTGAGAAATATCTTAGTGAAGATCCCAAGAGTACCTTCAGAACCAACTAAGAGGTGTTTGATATCATAACCGCTGGAATCTTTCCTGCGTTTTCCACCGAATTGTATGATCTCGCCATTCGGCAAGACTGCTTCTATTCCCAGAACGTGATGACCTGTGTTGCCATACTTTATGACCTTACTGCCACCTGCATTCGTTGCTACATTCCCACCTACGAAACTCGTTTCAACACTCATTGGATATCCAGCATAGTAAAGTCCCGTATCGGCAACCTTGCGGCATAGATCATTCGTTACCACCCCTGGTTCCACGACGGCAACAAGATCGGTTTTATCTATTTCCAGGATCCTGTTCATTCGTTCTAAGCAGATAACAATTCCCCCATATAGTGGAACAGATCCACCGGCAAGTCCACTACCTGCCCCGCGCGGGGTTATTGGGATCCTTTCCTTATTCGCGATCTTGACGATCTCTGAGATCTGTTTTGAGTTATTCGGCTTTAAGACAAGATCTGGCATGTGAGAATAGTATTTTCCTCCTGCCTCATCCGAAGAGTAATTCTCAAGTGCTTGTTTATCTTCGTAGATAACAGCACTGTTACCAAGAAGTCTTTTAAATTCCTCAATGATTCCCGATGTGATTTTGCCGAAATCAGTCACATTCATCACCTTATTCTTTAGATTCAGAGAGTTTTTTCAAAAGGACAGGTAATATCTCAAGAGCGTTACCAACGATCCCAAAATCTGCTACCTTGAATATGGGGGCATCTGGATCTGTGTTGATCGCCACCACAGTTTCAGATGATGACATCCCTGCAACGTGTTGAACAGCTCCAGAAATGCCAGCTGCTATGTAAAGCCGGGGGCTTACGGTTTTTCCAGAGAGTCCAACTTGATGAGAGTATGGAATCCACCCCATATCTACGGCCGAGCGAGAGGCTCCAACAGAACCGCCGAATATATTGGCTAAATCGTACAACATACTGAAATTCTTCCCATCCTTAATGCCTTTTCCCCCAGCGATGATCACATCCGCTTCCTGAATTGGTAAGTCAGAGGTTTTATCCCTTTCAAAAGAGAGCCATTTGTACTTCGATTCGTACATCTTTTCTGAATATTCCTTGAAGATGATCTTGCCTGTCCTTGTCATGTTTGGCTTCATAGGTTTCTTTCCTTTTGGCCTTACAGTTGCCATCTGTGGTCTGTGGAGTGGGGTTTTGATCGTTGCCATTACGTTTCCCCCAATGGCAGGTCGTGTTTGGAGTAATAATTTTTCTTGAGTATCCACATTGAGTTCGGTGCAATCCGCAGTAAGTCCTGTTTTGAGCTTAGCGGAGAGAATGGGCATAACAGTCCTTCCATATGTGGTAGCAGAGGCTATGAATATTTCAGGTCTGAACTCTTTTACAAGTGCTTCAAGGATTCGTGCATGTACATCTGGCAGGAAATGTTCCAACTTCGGATGCTCAACTACGTAAACAACATCTGCTCCAAAGTGGACAAGTTTATTCAATTCGTTTTTAACATCCTTTCCCATGATCACACTCGCAAGATCGACATTAAGAGCGTTGGCAAGTTTTCTTCCCCATGCCAGGAGTTCATAGGAAATCGGACTTATCTTTTCATCTCGCACTTCCCCAAGTGTCCAAACGCCTTTGTATTCAGTGATATCAAGCACTCATATTATCCCCTTTCAGATAAGTTTTCTTTTCCTCATAAATTCTATGAGCTCGTCCACAACTGTATCTACATCTCTTGCCTTTACAATCCTTCCGTCTCTTGAAAGTTTCGGATAAAACATCTTGACAACCCTTGTAGGGGAACCCGAAAGCCCTGTTTTATCCAATGACACCCCAATTTGATCTGCGGTTAAGGTTAAAACGGTGGTGGATTTTGCCTTCATCTTTCCTGCAAGATTAGGAATTCTGGGTTCGTTTATCTCTTTAACAACGCTTAGAAGTGCTGGAAGAGAAACCTCAATTGTTTCATGTCCTCCTTCAATCAAACGTTGAACTCGAATAGTATCATCGGTGATCTTTTCCACACAGCTCACATAAGTTACAACCGGTATATCCAATTGTGCAGCAACGGATGGCCCAACCTGTCCAGTTTCGCCATCAGTTGCACGTTCACCTGTAAATACCAGTTCGAATCTTCTGATCTTCCGAATAGCAGCTGATAGAGTGTATGCAGTTGCAAATGTATCCGCTCCTGCAAACTGTCTATCTGATAATAGGTATCCATCATCACATCCCATGGAAATAGCATCTTTGATCGCTTCAACTGCCTGAGAAGGCCCCATCGAAATGACGGTAATGTATACCTTTTTCCCGAGTCTTTCCTTTATACGTACAGCTTCTTCAACAGCGTACATATCCAATGGGTTCAATTCGGATTCCATTTCACTTCTGATCATCGTACCCGTTTTTTCATCCATCTTCACCTTGTCAGTTGCAGGAACTTGTTTTATTAAAACTGCTATCCTCATTTGTCACCTCTGTATAAAGATTGCAAGTAATTCAAACGTCTTTTATTATAAACCTAATTTTAAATGCCTCCAAAGCCAGAAAGTACTATTCCCTTTATATAATATCTTTGTAGATACAAGAATAAAACTACAACAGGTATAACTTGTAAGACTAATCCTGCCAATATGAGATTTTGATTTTCAAGCGTGGAAAAGGCGAGAGAAAGACGTGATAGTCCAACAGGTATAGTCATGATCTCTGGTGCAGAAGAAGTTATGATTAAGGGCCACATAAAGCTATTCCATTGTCCTATAAAAGTTAAGATACCCAGTGTTGCCAACGCGGGTTTAGCCAAAGGTAGTATTATCATTGAAAATATATTTGACTGGGAAGCACCATCTATTTTAGCAACATCCAGTAATTCATTTGGTATCGTAACTATAAATTGGCGAAGAAGGAATATTCCATATCCGCTTACTATAAAAGGAGTTATAAGTGATAATCTGCTGTGCAACCAGCCAAATTGCTTCATCAAATAAAAAACCGGAATTAAAAAAAGAAATGCTGGAAACATCATAGTAGCTAAGACAAATCTGAATAAAATACGATTACCAGCGAAGCGTAATTTTGCAAAAGAATAACCAGCCAGGGCACTTGTTATCAAGACCAATAGTGTGACTGAAGTAGATACGATCAAACTATTCATATAATATTTCCACATAGGGATTCTCTTAAAAACATCTACATAATTGTGCCACTGTGGAGAATGTGGAATCCATTTAGGAGGCATTGAAATGAATTCCTGTGGAGTCATCAAAGATGCTGCAACGAGCCAATAGAATGGTAATATCATAAGAAAGCCTGCTGTAAAGAGAAAAATGTATTTTACAATAGTAATAATTCTTTTCCCATTTTTATTCATATCCTTCGATACCTCCTTTTTTGAATATTCGTAACACTATGAGGGTTATCACTAAAACTATTAAAAACAAAATGAATGCGGCAGCAGATGCTCTTCCCATACGAAGTGATTGGAAAGCAATCTGATACATATATAGCGAGACAACCCAGACACTTTCTGCAGGTGCATTTCTTGTCATTATGTATATGAGATCAAAAACCTGCCATGCTCCCAATAAACCAGTTATTATAGTAAAAAGTAATGTAGGTCTTAATAACGGAAGTGTTATATACCAGAATCTTTTTATGGCATTCGCACCATCTATTTTAGCAGCATCGTAATACAGGTCTGGTATTCCTTTCAGGCTTGCTGTAAAAATGAGAAGAGGTCCTCCTATTCCTGCCCATACTGCAGTAATCATTACCGAAAACAGTGCTAAAGAGGGATCTGTGAGCCAATGATGTGTAGGGATACCAAAGAAACTTAAGATTGAGTTTAGAAGTCCTCTATTTGGATCATAAAGATATCCCCAAACTATACCCAAAGCTACCTGAGGAGTAACAATGGGGGCAAAAAATATAAAACGCCAAACCACAGCATATTTGATGTTTAAAAGTACCACTGCTATGAGTAATGCGATTGAAAGCGTTAAAAATACAGTTACAAAAGCATATATCACACTATTGATAAGAGAGGCCTTAAATAGATCATCTCGAGTAAAAAGGTAGATGTAATTTCTAAAACCAATCCAGGGTGACGAAGAAAGAGGTCTTAACATATTCCAGCGTTTGAAGGATATGAGAAAAGAAAAAGTGACGGGAAATATGAAAAATATAGAATAAAAGAGTAAAGCAGGGGAAATGAAAAAATATCCTGCGAATGTTTCTTTTCTTTTCATTGTTAATATGTTTGGATTTTTATTCTTCATTTCCCCTTTTTATCCTCCTCAATAGTACTCAGATAAGATCTCGTTGATTTTTTTCGTGGCTTTTTCTAACGCTTGCTTTGCCGTTTGTTCTCCATGCCATGCCTTTACTATTTCATTCATTAGAGTAGTCTTTATCTCTGCTCCCTGTACTACATTTGGCTCTGGAATGGAATGCTTCAATTCCTTTATAAAGGTCCTGGTATATACATCTTCTAACTGTTTTGGATGATTCTTTAGATCTATTATCCGTGGCGGAATCGCTCCTATAGTCTCTGCCATCAGATCTCCAAGACGGGTGGTTTTGGTATTGGGTTGAATTTCACTGCATAACCAGGAAAGGAACTTCCATGCTTGTTTTTTATGCTTACATGTACTGTCTACGCCTGTAAACCATGCATAGGATACATTGGCAGGTTTATCTATATAAGGTATTGGTGCCACACCTACAGTTTCAGCAAATTTATCGCCAAAGGCTATTTTCAAGCTGCTCTCATACCACGGCGCCATTATGATCATCGCCACAGTCCCTTGAGCAAAGTTCCATACACTTGCAGATGGATCAGTCCCACCATTTTTGAAAACTCTTAATTCTTCATTCAAAGCTTTAATGGCTTCGGGGCTGTTTAACAAACATTTTTTATATCCTGGTGCGAGCATTTTTCCTCCGCAGCTATAAAGAAGTGATAGATATGGATGAACAACTGCAGAATCCCAGCCAGCTAAAAATGCAAATCCATATTGTTTTACGGCTCCTTTATTATCCTTCTTTATTAACTTCGGTGCCATTTCAACCAGTTCATCCCAGGTCTTAGGTGGATGCGAATATCCTGCCTCTTTGAGTAGCTTTTTATTGTAGACTAAAGCGTAATTATCTACTTCTATTGGAATACCCCATATAACGTTATTTATAGTAGTACCTTTTATTGCGGACTCAACATAGTTTTTCTTCACATCCTCTGAAATATAGCGAGGGGGGACATTTAAAATACCTGAATCCACCAATTGAACACCCCACAGGGAATAAAGAAGATATACATCCGCACTTTTTCCTGACATATGGGTTATGAGTATCTTTTTGAGATAATCATCAAAAGCTACAGATTGTATTTCTATCTTTACATCAGGATTTAAATGCATGTATTCATCTACATATTGTTTTAGACCTTTGGAAACAAGATTTCCATTTTTGTCATAAACACCGTTCACCTGATAGTCTGACCAGTGAACTGCCATTACCAACTTTATGCTTCCCCAACTTAAAATACTCAACCCTAAAATCAACAAACTAATCAAAAACAAACGTTTAACCATACAAAAAACCTCCTCATACAGGTTTTGAAGTCCTATCGGGTATTTACAGTTGCCACCCAGACTTCATTAGATTTAAGAGATAATGTAAAAGTTAATCTATTGTTATTTTTACCATATATCACCTCCTTTCTTTTACTTAAACCATGAATGATATGATCGTTTGTGAATTGAGCAAGGCAGATCGTTGGAGATAAAGCATAATTATTATGGTTAAAGATGAATAAAAGTGTATCATCGTTTCTTGCCAGCAATCTAACTTCAACATTCTTTGTTCCCTGTATTCTCACTGTTCGTTCTACATCTGCCCATTTCAAAAAGCCCTTGATCATTTTTGCTGCATTTTCCTCATGGTATTTGTAATAAGAAGCCCCTAACAGAGTGCCTATCAGAACTGCTTCACCTCTCCCATATTTATTTACTATAATAATAGGGTTACCATCAGAAAATTCTGCTATAACTTTTCCAGTTGTGGGAATAAGTAACTCTTCATATTCACAGCCTTTAAGATCATCGTTGAGTGAAAGAAACGGAATGGAAGAGTCCATCTTCGATATTTTTAAAGATATATTATCGGTTTGGTATGTCCATCTTTCTTTGCAGCCAAATACTTCATCTAAACCAAAGCCGGGGATTATATCCGAACAAATACCATTATCATTTGACCACCCAGGCCTGAATTCAGCTACTAATTTCCCTCCATTGTAGACAAACTCTTTTAATTTAGAAGCTATTTTTTCATTCATCATTATGGAGAGAGGAAGAAATATGAGTTTGTAATCATCCATCTTTTTCCTTATCGTATCCTTTGCATGAATGAAATCAGTTTGCACATTTTCTTCGAACATCGCACGATAAATACCTATCAGTGAAGACCTGAACATGTTTTTAGATTTAGTTGTTGCTCTTAAACAAGTAGACATCATATAAGAATATATGTTGTAGAGTATTGCAACTTGCGATTTATATGGTTTAGCATTAAGGAATAAACTCTGGTTTTTAGAAATAATTTTTGCAACATTACCAGCAGATTTTGCTCTATCAGTTATGGTACCATCCATATTAACAAGACCAAATCCCGATATCTCATATCCACAACTCATGGGATACCATGCATAATAATTTAGTCCCTTTGCATTGCGTGCTACGGCTGTCCATGCCCATAATTCGATATCATTAGCAGTTACAGGTTCCCCAAAGTCAAATCCAGTAACTCCATGGCCTCCTTGAAGTTCTCCTATCCAAAAATTCTTGCCATTTGAATTAGCAGCACATCGGGTAGCATCTATGGCAGTTCCTTTTTCTGCGGGATCAAGAGGCATCATTCCACCTGTATGCTTGGGGTAAAAAGACGTTCCCCATAGGTCAACTTCTTTTGCCATTTTCCAATCATCGGGACTTCCATAACCACCCATGGGGTTTGTATATACCGAAGATATGTCTGAATGACTCGATATAAGATGTATTGGATCAACACTTTTTATAGTTTTGTACCTCCAACGAAGGTCTTCCTGTAATTTCTCCACATTAAACATTTGCCAATCTAAAAGGTCCTTGAAAGTTGATAGGGTTACATATCTTGGGGGCTGTATTTCTTCCCAGTCGCTGTACGCTCTATACCAGGCTATATTCAGATTGTTAATATCGTGATATTTCTTCTTAAGCCATTTTCTAAAGCGTTCTTTACTATATTTGCAATAACAAAACCAAACTGGATTAATAAGATAATCTAACCATGACCATTGAACAACATGAGGTTCGCTCCATACATCCCAGGCGTAGAAGGCTTTATGATCTTTGACATGGGCAGCAAGTGATATAAGAAATTTTTCTGCTTCTTTTCTAACACCAGGGTTATCGAGACAGAATCCTGGTGAGGCTTGTGAATACAATTTGTTATCACCTTGAGAGATAAATCTCCCATCTGGAAAGGCATTTATCAGCCAATTCGGCGCTGAATCAGTATATATTTGAACGATAACCTTTAGATCATTTTCTTTTGATATAGCCAAAACATCATCTATTGTTTCAAAATTCCAAATATCCTTTTCAGGTTCGGTACCAGCCCAATCTACCCAGGTTCTAATGGTGTTGAAACCAAGATCTTTTATGGCTTCAATATCCCTTTTCGCCATAATGCTGTTTTCTGTTTTAAATCTTGGCATCATGGGTGCACGTGCTTTACCTTCTCCATACCAAACTGAAATCGGAAAGAAATTCCTTAAATCTTTGCTCATAGTTTTCCTCCTTTTTATTCTTTTAATCCTGTCATGCCAATGCCACTTACATAATATTTTTGAAATAATATGAATATAAGAGATGGTGGAATTATACCAATAGTGAGGCCCGCAAGGATCAATTGTTGATTTCTTGCCGGATCAAATGCCATCGCAAGCATCTTCATTCCTACAGGAAGAGTAGATAATTCAGGTGCTGAACTACTTATTACCAAAGGCCAGAATAAATAATTCCATTGAGTAATAAATGTTATTATAGCTATAGTCGCAAGTACAGGTTTTGATATAGGAATAATGAGTTTAATAAATATCTTGAATTCTGATGCCCCGTCGATTCTCGCAGCTTGTAATAGTTCATCAGGTATACTTATAATATAGAATTGTCTGGCGAGGAATATTCCCCAGGAATTTACGATAAAGGGTAAAATCAAAACTAACCTGGAGTGTAGAAGTCCATATCCACCTGTTCCCCATATGCTATTTCCACCAATGAGTGGTATTTTACTGAACATAAAGTATTCGGGAACCACAAAGAGGAAAGCCGGCAGCATTATAGTTGACAGAAAGAAACTGAACAGGAATTGTTTGAATTTGAAATTATATTTTGCAAACGCAAAACCTGCAAATGCACTTGTAATTGTAACACATAAAGTAACGGATAAAGATACTATAAGACTATTACTGTAGTATTTAAGAAATGGAACTTTTTTGATTACTTTAGGGTAATTATTCCATTGAGCTTTCTCCGGGATCCATACGGGAGGTTTTGCTACAAACTCAGCTCTAGTTTTAAGTGAAGAAGATACTAACCATACAAAAGGTAAAATCATACTAATTCCTATAATTGCTAAAATTATATATATAATTATTCTTGAAATTAATCTTTTTCTTTTTCTGTTCAAAGGACCCTCTTCCTTTCTGTATAGTATTAATAATTTTCCCTTTCGCTTTTCTTCAAGCTCTTCAAAAATACTATAGAGGTACTAAATAATAATAAGAATAAAATGAATGCCATGGCAGAAGCTTTTCCCATTTTCAAATATTTAAAAGCCGTTTGATACATATATAGAACCAATACTTGTGTGGAATTTGCAGGTCCACCTGGCTCTGCGAGTTTTTGTCCTGTAAGCCCTACTACAAGATCGAAAATCTGAAAAGAATTTATAAGATTTGTTATCATAAGAAATGAGATTATAGGTTTTAGCAAAGGCAGTGTTATGTAAAAGAATTTCTTCACTTCATTACCTCCGTCTATCTCTGCAGCTTCATAAAGACTTATTGGAATTTCTTTTACTCCCATATATGAAATAAGAGTATTTATACCTAAAGTTGCCCATATACCAACAAGTGTAACTGAAAACATCGCAGTTTTTGTATCCCACAGCCACTTTGATACGGGCAAGCCAAATATTCTAATAATCGTATTTATTGGTCCCCAGGTTGGATCATAAAGAAATGCCCACACCATGCCAATTGAAATCAATGGGACTATCGAAGGAATGAAAAGTATGTATCGCCAAAAAGCATTTCTTTTTAATTTTGAAAGTAAAACAGCAATGATTATTGATAATGGAATTCCTATAAGAAGTATACATGATGTATATATGGCAGTATTCTTGAAAGCCATTAAAAAAACAGGATCTTTAAAAACTCTTAGATAATTCTTAAATCCTACGAATTTTGTTACTGAGATAGGCACCAGCATATTCCATCTTCTAAGAGATATGAAAATCGAAAACCCTACAGGAAAAATAATAAATACCGAATAAAAAACCACTGGTATAATAAGGTACAAATATGCTATTTTTTGGTATCTGAACTCAAACTTACTTTTCATGATCAATACCTTATATAATCTTCATAGGGGTATCTGCGCAGATACCCCTATGTTAAATTTGTTAATCTTCAGAAAGCAAAGCATTTATAGCTTTAACCGCATCATCCAAAGCTTGCTTTGAGGTCTTTTTCCCAAGCCATGCGTTTGTAATTTCATTCATCAATGTTACTTTAATCTCGGCACCATGATATACATTGTCTTCTGCCACTGAATTTTTAAGTTCTTCCACAAAGGTTTTTGTATATTGATCAAATAGTTGATAATAATGATTATCTATATCTATTTTCCTACCTGGAATGGCTCCTACTTTTTCAACTAGATAATCACCCATCCGAGTAGTTCTCTTATCTGGTTGTATTTGTTCTGTCATCCATCTCAGGAAGTCCCAGGCTGCTTTTTTATGTTTACTTTTGCTATCAACGCATGCAAACCATGTATATAATAAGGTTTTGGGCTTTTTCATTACCGGAATTGGAGCAACACCTACATATTTATAATTATCTCCCATAGTACTTTTAAGATTACCTTCATCCCATGGTGCCATGATCATCATCGCAATGTTTCCATTAGGAAAATCCCAAACACTACCATTAATATCAGTAATATGCATTTTGAAGAGCTTTACCTCTGCTTCTAATGCTTCTATCCCTTCAGGACTGTTGATTATACATTTTGTGTTGTCATCATTTAAAAATTTTGCTCCATTAGAATACGCCAGGGAAAGGTATGGGTGTACAACAGCAGACTCCCAGCCAGCAAGAAATACGAAACCATATTGAATAATATTTCCATCTTTATCATATTTTGTACATTTCTTTGCCATGTCGATTAATTCATTCCAAGTTCTTGGCGGATCAGAATAACCGTTCTCTTTAAGTATTTTCTTATTATAGACAAGACAATAATTATCAATTTCTGTTGGTATTCCCCAAATTTCACCATTTATCGTAGCTCCATTTACTGCAACCCTTTCATAATTCTTGCGAACATCGTTTCTTATATCTTGAGGTGGCTCATCCAAAATACCACTTTTAACAAGATCTACGCCCCAGAGTGAATAGACATGGTATATATCGGGTGGATTTCCGGATATGTGGGATACTTCTACCTTCGTAAGATAATCCTCGAAAGGTACAGCAATTTTCTCAAATTCTATATTAGGATGGAGTTTCGTATACTCTTCTAAGTATTTGTCAAAGCCTTCCCTATTAAAATCTGTATGGATAGCTATTCTTAAAACAATCTTTGGAAATGCTGTGATTGAAAAAACAATTAAGATCATACATAGAACAAGAATACTAATGTTTTTCACAATTCTTCAACTCCTTTTCAAATTTGTAATATAGACAACAATAAAACCCAATTTCTTATAATATTTCTACATTTATCACCTCCTTAAAAGATTGTGCATCCCATTTGTTTTTTCTTATGGAGTTTTATTTTCTTCTGGCATGTTGTGCCAATATGTGCGAATATTTAGCGAATATTTCCTTATTGTGCGATAATGGTATCTCTGCGATGTTTGGTGAAACAAATACATCCAATTTCTCTCCCATTTTTAATAGTTCACCAGCAACCTGAGCCATGAGCAACTGTAGGATCGTGATTATTGCAATAGTAGTAGAAGGACATATTTTCTCAGAAAGCCCATCCATTTTTACAACAGCATCTTCAGAGGGTGCACAATTATCGATTACAATATCGGCAACGTCTGACAATTTTTTCCCACTTGAATGTGTGGGTTCCGATACCTTCTGATTTTCCATAGAGGTAACAGCAACAACCGAAAGTCCATGCTTGTTAGCATACATTGCACTTTCTACAGGAGCAGCGTTTAAGCCACCATGTGAGAAAACAAGAAGTACATCTCCAGATTTCATATCTTGTTCATCTAAGAAATTCTCTATATACCCTTCTACTCGTTCTATCCATAAAAGGTCTTTTACTCCTCCTGCTCCTATCACAGTAGACCATAGCAGCCTTGGATTTAGTAATGGATGAAAACTACCTTTAGATGCTATAAAGCTCCCATATCTTGGAAAAACCTCCATAACAGGAATTGCTGAGTGGGCACTGCCAAATACATGAACTAAATTACCGTCATGAATAGCAGTTGCCATAAGTTTCGCAGATTTTTCTATGTTTCTTGCCTGAGTGGTATGAATCTTTTCCAGGATATTATTGATCGCTTCAAAATACTTTTCTCCAAACACCATCATCGTTCATCTCACCCCTTCAAATACTATTTTTGCAGTACCTAAGATCCCTCCATCATTGCCAAGAGATGATGGCACCACACGTAAATTTTTCATTGCAAGTGGATGTGCCCATTTTTCCAACGTTACCTTTACTTGAGTTTCAAGAAATTTCCATAAGTTTGCAATCCCACCTCCTATCACAATGATCTCTGGATTCAGGATACTTACAATATCGGCGATCCCAATACCTATTTCTTCACCAAGCTCTTCAATAATCTTCAAAGCATCGGAATTACCTATTTCTGCTCGAGATGATACTAAAAGTGGATCAAAGGTTACCCTTCGTGCTATTGATGGTCCACCAGCTCTATATTCAAAACATCCTATTTTTTTATATTCGGGTAGATAATGTCTATCAGTCACTAACCACCCTACACTGCCAGCAATTCCCTCAGAACCACTGTAGATTTTTCCATCTACCATTAAGCCGGCACCTATGCCAGTTCCAATTATTAAGAAAACTATGTTTTTGTATCCTTTAGCAAGTCCTAACCATTTTTCCCCGATCAGCATGGCATTTCTATCATTTTCAATGAATATTGGAATTTTGTGAAAACGCTGAAGTAAGATTCTGCGGAGAGGAAAATCTTCCCATCCTGACAAATTTGGTGCCCAGACGTTTCCCGAAGGTTTTACTACCCCAGGAATAGCTATTCCAATACCAAGAATATCTGTTAGATTAAACCTTTCGATAAGATCACAGATCTGTTCGCTAATCTGATATGCTCCATCCTTATTGATTTTCTCTTCATAACGTTTGAGAATCTCTCCATTATCTTCTACAACCCCAGCACGTATATTTGTACCTCCAATATCAACACCCATGGCAAATTTTTCCATCTGTTCACCTCAGAGTTTTATTTGTTTCAAAACCCTTTCGAACCAGGTTGATCGTTATACTATACCTATCCCCCCGCATTGTTGATTCTACAAATTCTACCGGTATACCATTTGCTAAAAATGCTATACGTTCTACCATAAAACCAACTGCGGGATAATTCAAATGTAATAATTCGGATATACGTTTCTCCAAAAGAATAGAAGAATATTTTTCAATTGCATTGGCTATTCTGAGTTTATATTTGTTTTCTAACAATTTGTAAAGAGATCCAGAAAGGTCTGATTCCGTTAAATCAGGGACAAGAGCCTCCGGGATATAAGAACTTTGTATACCCATCGGTTCATCATCGGCAAATCTTAATCTCTGAATAAAAGTTACATTATTTCCAAATGGTATCTTCAGAATCCTTGCTATTCGTTTATTTGCTTTCGATCTTCCGAGATGTAAAACTTTTGAACCAGCTTTCATACCTCTTTGTGCCATTTCTTCTGTGAATGATGTAAGAGCAATTGGCCCTTTTTCTATCTTGGGATTCGCAACAAAAGTTCCCTTACCTTGTTGACGCACCAATATTCCCTCAAGGGTAAGAGCATTCAAAGCTTGTCTAACAGTAGTTATCGAAATATGGTAAAGATCAGCAAATTCTTTTTCAGTCGGGATCTTCTCTCCTACTTTCCATTCCCCATTCTCTATCTTTTCACGTAAAATTACTTTAAACTGGTAATATAGGGGAACAGGGCTATTTTTATCAAGATATTTGTTAATTACAATCATTTTTTATCCTCCTAAACATATTGTGATAATATATTATCACATCATTGTAATGATGTCAAGAATTTAACTCAACTTTGCCAGACGAAAACTCAAAACTTCAATAATCACCGTAATCCTGGTGATTTTTTCAAAAAGACGTAATTACTACATCTTCGTTATCCGTTTAGGCGTCTTTATCCCCAGTTTCTTGAACAGTGCC
>QNAT01000001.1 GCA_003641555.1 Thermotoga sp. | reverse complement strand
TAAACTCGCTGCGCTCAGACAGTATCATTTTCTTAACGCATTTTTCCTCGAATTCCTTAACGCAAATTTCGTAATGCCGACTTAAAGTCAAAAACCCAACGGGGCAATTTCATCTTACACTATATATATTCCCATAATTGTAGGGACATGACTTTAACGTCTCTGCCCATTGGAACGAAGTTCCATAATGTTATTCACCTATGGCGAATCGGACAGGTTTAAAAACCTGTCCCTACGATTTTTTGAAACGATCGTATCTTAACATTCTATTTTCAAATACCTCTTTTTGCAATACCCCTTTATGTTCATTTCTTTTGTCTTGATACAAGTCAAACGAACCAAAGAAAAAGTCAAGGCTAATACGAAATTTGCTAAAAATAATAGACTCGCTTCGCTCAAACAGTATCATTTTCTTAACACATTTTTCCTCGAATTCCTTAACGCAAATTTCGTAATGCCAACTTAATTCAGTATACTCATTTCGCTTTAAAAAATATAATGGAGGGAGAGAGGGTAAACTCGGTTTTGCCTACTAAAAATCTATAACTTCGATAATCACTACCTTTTCGATGTTTTCTCTCCTTTGTGAAATATACCTTGTGATATAATCTATAACGCTTGGAGATATATTATTCTGGGATGGGTGAAATGAGATATTTTGCTCTGGACGGTTCGAGTAGATGGATAACCATAGGTTTTCTCGATGATGATGCAGGTATATCATCCGAGATGGGTGTTGAAATGAAGGCCAGGCATTCCAGACGTTTGTTATCAACTGTGGATGTGTTTTTGAAGAATATAGGGTATACTATCAAGGATGTGGATGTCCTGGGTGTAGGTGTCGGACCAGGTTCTTTCACGGGGTTAAGGGTTTCCATAGCAACCATAAAGGGTGTGGGAGAGGTCCTTGGCATCCCAATTGTTCCTCTTCCTACACTATTGTTGTATGCTATGAATGTCCCAGATATACCTGAATTATTTGTTCTTGAAAATGCCAGAGAGGATAATTTTTATGGATGTATTTATTCCACGATGAATGGTAGAATAAAGGAGATAGATGGTCCTTTTTTCCTTCCGTTGAAAAAGATAAAGGATGTTTTTGCTTCTTACGAGAGTGTGAGATGTATATTGATAGGGGGCATTGATTTCCGAAAAGAAATAGAGAGTTTACCCAATGTAACTCTTTTACCAGACTGGACTTCCAATATACATGGTTCAACTCTTACAGCGATGACGAAAATACTCTATAAAGAGGGGAAGTATACCGATGCCAAAACTGTAGAACCTATCTACATACAAAAACCTCTGGCAGATGAAATGATACAATACAAGAAAACGGGTTTTTGATATTATAAAGGAGAGTAAGGTCAACCACCTCCTGCCTCTATAAGAGGCGGAGGCTTGGGGAAGTGAAGTTCACAGCTCTGGTTGACTGGCCTCAGCCAAAAGTAAAAAACATTGATATTGGAAAGGAGGCAAGGCACATTTCTCTCCATCTTTTACAAGATGGAGTCTCCTGTACCTGATTGTGGATGAATTTGGATAATGGATTACGGGTTATAACTACTCATGTAAATGCCGATTTTGACGGGCTTGCATCTTGTTTTGCTGCTAAGAAATTGGGCATTGGAGATGAAGTTGTATTCCCAGGGAACTTTAACCAGAACGTCGAGGATTTTCTGAGGATATATGCTGACTTTTTGCCAGCGAAGACCTTTCATGAAATCGATGTAGATAGGATAGCCGAATTAGTGATAGTAGATACATCTTCTCGAAAAAGGATCGGTAAATTTGGTGGATTGTTGAGTAGAAAAGATATAAAGATATCTGTGTACGACCATCATCCTCTGTTAAGAGAGGAGGATATAGTAACGGATAATTATCACAGAAATGAAACAGGAGCCAATGTTACGGCCTTTGTTGAAGAGATAAAGAGAAGGCATCTCAAGATATCTTCTGTAGAGGCAACGCTTTTTGCTCTTGGTATATATGAGGATACGGGTTCTCTTGTTTATCCTACTACCACATGCCGGGATGTGGATGCCGTGAGTTATCTACTTTCCATCGGAGCAGATCTGAATATCATATCGGAGTATCTTAAGATAGAACTGACTTTTGAACAAAAAACGTTATTGAATTCTCTTTTTTTGAATACGAAGGTTCACTCCGTACTGAGTTATACTGTGGCAATCTCCAGGGTGGAGATACCCAAATATATGGGTGGTCTGAATATGATAGTAAACAATCTGTGGAAATTGACGAGCTACGATACGTATATAGCAATAGTCAAAATGGGGAAGAGGATATATGTGGTGGGTAGAACAGCAACAAGTGATATAGATTTGGGTGGTGTCTTCGAAAAATTCGGTGGAGGTGGGCATCAAAAGGCGGCTTCTTATTTCATAAAAGATGGTACTAAAGTGGATCTCGAATTTGTAGAACGACAAATATTAGAAGGCATAAAGATGGGGGGAATAAAACCAGCGATAAAGGTGAAAGATATAATGTCATCTCCAGTTAGAGTAGCTTTGAATGATATGACCATTGAGGAAGCATATGCTTTGATGTATAAAACGGGTTATAATGGATTACCGATTGTAGAACATAATAAACTTGTTGGTATAATATCCAAAGCAGAGGTAGAAAAGGCATTGAATCATGGATATGGTAGTAGGACGGTTAAGGGTTTTATGAGTCAGAACTTCGAAACGGTAGCACCTGATATGCCACTTTCAGATGTAAAGGAGAAACTCATTAGTAGCACGCTTGGAAGACTACCCGTCATGGAAAACGACATGTTGGTAGGAATAGTAACGAGAACTGATCTGCTTAGAGGTCTCCATACCAGTTTAAAATTGCCGCCTGGTTCACATAAGATGTACGAAGAACCCAGGATGCTTAAGCACAGTGTGCTCGGTCTGATGATGAAGTTGATCTCACCAAGAATATTGAATCTTCTCAGAATTCTGGGATACGTGGGCAATGATGCGAATATGCCTGTCTTCGTTGTTGGAGGATTCGTGCGAGATCTGCTCATGGGTAAGCCGAGTGTTGATATAGATATAGTGGTAGAAGGGGACGCTTTGAGATTCGCAAGAGCAATGAAGTTATACTTCGAACATATATGTGTATACGAACACAAGAAATTCCGTACCGCCGTTGTATCCTTTCCAGATGGTTTCAAAATGGATATAGCGACTGCCCGAACAGAGTATTACGATCGACCTGCAAAATTACCAAATGTAGAGATCAGTACAATAAAGAAAGATCTATACAGACGCGATTTTACCATAAATGCAATGGCGGTAAAATTGAACCCCATCGAATTCGGAGTACTGCTTGACTTCTTCAACTGTAAAAAGGATCTGGATAACAAACTCATAAGAACTCTTTATACACTGAGTTTTGTAGAAGATCCCACTCGAATTCTGAGAGCGATAAGGTTCAAAGTGAAATTCGCATTTGAAATAGAAGCACGAACACTGGACTTGCTGAGAAACAGCACTGATGAAGGTATAATAGAGAAGTTGAGTGGAGCACGTATAAGGGATGAGATGGTGAAAATAATGCAAGAAGAAAAGGCTCCAGAAGCGATAAGGGAATCATCCAGATTGAAGATCCTGAAATGGATCTTACCTTATACATATTTTAATGATGAGATGTTTGAGGAACTAACGGGTGTTAGAGAATTTTCCATTTTTCTGAAGAAAAAGGGCATAAAATTGAACATGCATTTCGCATATCTGAATGTGCTCATGCAGTATTATACCAAAGAACAGTTGCTCTCTGTTTCCCAACGATACGGTTTATCGAAGAGATTTGTAAAATCTCTGCTTAACCTGAGAAGTGTATCCAACAAGGTCATAACTGGCATCTCCAGAGAAAACTTGAAGAACAGTGAACTCTATGAATTGTTATCCGATCTCCCAAATGAATCTATTGCTTTCATATATGCAAAGATAAAAGAAATTGGAAAGGATAACGTGAAGAAATATTATGATACCGGATATGGAGCGAAGGTAAAGATCGATGGAAATTTTCTCAAGTCTCTTGGAATATCCCCAGGACCTATGTACAGAGAGATACTCAGATCTCTAATTTTGGCTAAGATCGATGGGAAGGTTAAAGACGAAAAAGAATACGTTAAGATTCTCGTTGATTCTATAAAAGAAAAGGAACAAAAAACCAATGTTTAGGGAATATATAAGACAAATAGTAGGGATAACACCGGCGGTTTTGGTTGCAATAGTCTTTCATGAAGTAGCGCATGGTTATGTAGCATATCTATGTGGAGACGATACTGCAAAACGTGCAGGAAGATTAACTTTGAATCCTCTGAAACATCTGGATCCTATTGGAACTATAATGTTGATCCTATTTAAGTTTGGCTGGGCAAAACCTGTACCTGTTAATTTTTACAATTTCAGACATCCGAGGAGAGATATCATCCTCGTTTCACTTGCTGGGCCATTGACAAATTTTATTCTTGCCGTTATCTTATCCTTCTTTTACTTCCGTTTCGGATTTTACAAATACTCCACCTTATTTACCTTTTATTCCATAAAGAGTTCTCCTATAGTCATGTATCTAAGTGATGTAATCGGTTATTCTATTCTCATAAACCTTGTTTTACTCATCTTCAACCTCATTCCCATTCCTCCTCTCGATGGTTCTAAGGTCTTTATGGTTTTGATCCCGGAAAGATACAGAATGAGTTATGCTTACCTTGAAAGATATGGTGTCATCATATTACTCATATTGATATTAACCGGTGTTATCGGTCATATTCTGAATCCGGGATTGAGATTTTTTATCAATCTGCTTGCAAAAATAGCGACTATTGGCATGTGATATTGTTGTTTTAGAAAGGAGAGAAAATTATCGTATCTATAATATTGCTATCAGGTTTTGTTGTAGTAGTTGTTTTACAGCACTTTAAGATGAAATTATCTTACGCAATGCTCATAACATCTTGTTATATTGGAGCCTTGTTGGGGTTGAAACCCAGGGATTTTCTAATATCCATTCGAAATGTAATAACAACCGTAAGTATTTTAAAGATATTGGGAATAATCGTTCTAATAATGTCTATGGCGGTCATATTGAGAGAATCCGGAAGCTTAGATAAACTGATATTATCCGCTACATCACTTATAAAGTATCCAAGGGTTCTTTTGATACTGATCCCTGCTGTGATAGGTATGTTACCAATGCCAGGAGGGGCAATGTTCTCTGCACCAATAGTAGAAAAGGCTTCATCGAAATACGGTGTAACGCGAGAGAAACAGATGATAGTGAATTATTGGTTCAGGCATATCATGGAATTCAGTTGGCCACTTTACGTGTCCCTTATAATGGAAAGTGCCCTCCTGGGCGTGAAACTAAATCGTATTATATCTTATCAAGTGATATTCACTGTTGTAGCGCTGATCTTAGGAATAATATTCATACTCATACCTGTTAAGATCGATAAACCTTCTACAGAGATGGATACCAGTGTTATGAAATCGAGTAAAGCCTTATATCTGTTCCTGAAGAGTTTGTGGCCTATAATTGCTGTGATCACTCTAACTCTGGTGTTCAAAACCGACCTCTTTTGGACGCTCCTGGCTATAGATATATTCGCTATTCTGTACTATAAAAGGCCAATTTCAGATATGCTCGAAGGGTTTAAATTGGATACGATATTGCTCATAATCTCCGTTTTTTTCTTCAAGAATATTTTAGAAAGTAGTGGTGCTTTGAATCGCGTACCCCTTGAGCTTGAAACACTACACCTCCCTCCATATTTCATACTCTTCTTGATCCCATTTTTAGGGGGATTACTCATGGGTGTGACGCAAGCAAGTGTTGGTATGAGTTTTCCTATCCTGATGCCCATAATAACCAGTTATCATTCTTTGCTTCCCACCGCTGCATTTGTCCTTGTTTCTGGGGTAGTAGGTGTCCTTTTTTCTCCTGCACACTTCTGTCTTAATCTAACCAAGGATTATTTTAACGTATCCTTATCACGAGTTTACGGCTATCTGTGGAAACCTCTTGGATTGGTGTTATTATTTTCCTTTGGCATGATGATGATTTCGTGACACAATTCGAGCAGTTGACAAAAATTTGAATTAGCAATAAAATATAATTGTAATAAGAGGTGAAAAAATGGTTGAACAAACGCTTGTATTTATAAAACCGGATGGTGTTGAGAAAGGCATAGTGGGAAGGATAATAACACGATTCGAGAATAAGGGCTATAAGATGAAAGCATTGAAGATGTTCTGTATGTCCCGGCAATTCGCAGAAGAACATTATGCAGAGCATGCTGGTAAGCCATTTTTTAATGCGTTGATCGATTTCGTCACAAGAGGCCCTGTCGTGGCATTGATCCTTGAAGGAGAGGCTGTTATTTTGACTGTAAGAAAGATGTTGGGTACAACCAACCCTTTGGAAGCAGCTCCTGGAACAATAAGAGGAGATTTTGCCATTCAGACGACGGAAAACATTATACATGCTTCAAGCGATGAAGAAGCGGCACGAAGGGAAATAGAACATTTTTTCGGTAGAGAAGCAGTAAGATAAATTTTGGGTGCGTAGCTCAGTGGGAGAGCGCTTCCCTGACGCGGAAGAGGCCACAAGTTCGACCCTTGTCGCACCCACCAGAGGTCTTCCAATGAAGGGAGACCTTTTTGTTTGAGGTGATACTTTTGGCAGGATTCTTCGATAACATAAAGGGCATATTTTCCGAAGGAATGATAAGGAGATGGGCACGCAAGGCTAAATGTGAAGATGCTTATGATCATTTCAAGGCCGCCGGCGAATTGGGTTCTCCTTCAAAGGTCAAATTTCCATCTGATGCATTTGCAGGTTCATTGATAAACCTTTTGAGAGGTTATAGAACGAGAATGGCATTTGAGATCAATCTGGATACTGTACTCCCACATTGGGCGAAGTGTCAATTCGATCCGAAAGATATATCATTCGAAGCGAGAGCTTTTACCCTGGTTGCTATGAATACCACCCATAGAAATTGGACAATGCTCGGTGTACCTGGCAAGCAAAATGAAGGAATAGTAGACGAACGTGGATTGCTTACTCCATATACGAACGATTGGTCTGTGGATGTCTGGCTTTCTGTAGGGGGAGAAATACTTACATTTAGTAACATCAAAGATGGTGTTGAGCAAGATCTACTCGATCGAAATATTCCTTGCGTTAGGACCGCTTTTAAAGCAGAAGATATTCTATGCACTCTTGAAGATATCGCTTGCGAGAATTCCATCTTCGAGAACATCCATGTTGAAACACCAAAAGATGCCCGTATATTCATTGTTGTAAGACCATATAATCCTGAAGGTGTTGCATTTGTAAAAAGTGTGTCATTCATTCCTCCCTGGATAATTATAAATGATGAAAAAGGGGTTAAAGTTCCTATTCCTCCCTCTGCTGTATATGCTGGAGATATGGGAAAAGAAGATGTAACGCTTCATATAAAAAAGGGAGTTCAGTGGGATGGAAAGGTATTTGAATCCCCTTCTGAATTAGCCACAATAGCTCTTGAATATGTTATCAACCCTTCTAAGGAAGTGTGGGATATGACCTTAGAGATACCGATAAATCTATCTCGAGCGGAAAAAGAAAATTCGGTGTCTATCTCCTCAAAATGGAGAGATGTTTTAGAATTAAGCCGTGATAAATGGCAAAAATTGATGGAGAATAAAACTCGTATATCCTTTCCAGACGATGTGATTCAAGAGGCGATTGATGCAAATGTGGAATATCTACTCTCGCTATACGATGGTGATACCATAACCCCTGGTCCTGCTACCTACCATCATTTTTGGTTCAGAGATGCCACGTATCTTCTAAACTGTCTTGATGAGTTTGGTTTCAACGAATTGGCAGAAAATGTACTCTCACGATATCCTGAACTTCAAAAAGGCGATGGTTCTTTTGAATCTCAAGAAGGTGAATGGGATTCCACTGGAGAGGCACTGTGGTCCTTGTTTAGACATTACGAATTGAGCGGGAATAGGAAGTTCCTCCTGGAGGTATATCTTTCTATGACAGGAGGGGTGGAATGGATAGAAAAGCATCGTATCAGTTCAGATGAAGAAGGAATAAAGGGTCTATTACCCTCCGGTATGAGTGCAGAGCATCTGGGACCAAATGACTACTTCTATTGGGATGATTTTTGGGGATTGGCGGGAATATATGCAACCTTAAGTGCTGCTAAAATACTTGATAAAACAGAAGATATACGAAGGTTCAGTGATATCGCGGCATCCTTTAGAAAATCGATATTTCAGTCTTTAGAATATGTTAAAAGAAGATCCGGGGAGAAGATAATGACTGCGGGACCATTCAGGAGAAAGGACTGTGCCGCTGTTGGTACTCTATGTGCTTCCTATCCTTTGGGCATTCTCAAATCCGATGAGGATTGGGTGATGAATACCATAAATTATATCCAGGAAAGTCATTTCTTAAAAGGAGGTCTTATGCATGATATGATGCATTCAGGAATAAACGTTTATCTCTCTTTGCAGATAGCACACATATTATTCTTCAACGGTGATGAAAGATTTTACAATATTTTCAGAGCCATGTTGTCGCTGGCGACTTCTACATATACATGGCCAGAGGCTGTTAATCCGAGAACAGGCGGAGGAGCGATGGGAGATGGTCATCACGGATGGGCTATAGCAGAATTCCTATCGTTAGTAAGAGATTTCTTCGCTTATGAAGATGGAGATGTATTGAATATCCTTCGGTTCATACCGAAATCCCTGTATGGAAAAAGATTTGAAGCGAGAAATATGCGAACGAAGTTCGGAGATATTTCCATTGTATTAGATTATAAAGATGGAAGACCTTCGGTTGAATTAGAAGGAGATTTTTCTCTTGCCATACCAAAATATGTGAAGATATGGGCGATAAATGAAATATTAGAATCTAAGGAAGAAAAATTACATTTCAAAGCATAAAAGAGGTGATAGAAGATGGCAATTAACACAAATATCGATCAAGATAAGATCAAGATCGATGAAAAGATGAAAAAGATAGGGCACAAATTTCTCGTCATGAGTGGAAAGGGTGGGGTAGGTAAAACAACTGTTGCCGTTAATCTTTCCATTTCCCTGATCGAAAAAGGATATAAGGTTGGTATTCTGGATGTAGATATACACGGTCCAAACGTTCCCAAGATGTTGGGTATAGAGGAGATGCAACTCGCTGGTGAGGGCAATGTGATAGAACCGGTTATCGTTAAATCAGGTTTAAAGGTCGTATCTATGGCATTTCTCTTGCGCAAGGAGCAACCTGTGATATGGCGAGGTCCATTGAAAATGAAAGCTATTAAGCAGTTTTTGGGAGATGTGAATTGGGGTACTCTGGACTACTTAATAATAGATTCCCCTCCGGGCACAGGAGATGAACCTTTGAGCGTTATGCAATTGATACCTGAAAGTGATGGCGCAATAATCGTTACAACACCGCAAGATGTTGCACTTCTCGATGCGAGCAGGAGCGTGAATTTCGCGAGGGCATTGAAGATACCCATTATCGGGATCATAGAGAACATGTCAGGGTTGATATGCCCTTATTGTGGTAATATCATAAATTTGTTCAAGAGTGGCGGTGGCGAAAAACTGGCGAAAGAGATGGATGTCCCATTCATTGGAAAGATTCCTATGGAAGTGAGTGTTGTGGAAGATGGAGATAATGGGAAACCCGTATTAGTGGAGCATCCAGAATCCCAGGTTGCGAAGGCTTTCCAGGAAATAGCGAAGAGAATATCGAATTACTCAGGTTGAGTAAACTACTTTGAGCTACGAGGGAGCTCACTGAACTGCCCGTAATCTATAGAATGTCATTCCATTGTATCGGGTCTGGCAAAGTTGAGTTTAAAATCTTTTGGACGAAGTCTTTTTATTTTTTTAAAGACTTTCAAAACACTGATATCAAGTCCTTGTGTCCTGGTAATAAATCGTTCAATATGTCTAAAGATGACCCGTATTTTTACCCGATTTCTAAATCAGAAGTTCCCTATAAACGGAAAATACTCATGATGTAAGCTTTGCAACCATTTAGCAACAGCAGGACTTGTGCATTCATCAACAGGAAAGCGCATATCTAAACCGTTTCTATTAAAGGCATAAACGTTGTATCTTCAATCATCTCTTAAGCATATAACAAACAGGCTAAAAGATCTTCCTTTTTTAATTCCTCGTATTCCTGAAGAATTTCATCAATGATTGCTCCGTGTGCTAATAGATTCAAGATGTACAGCAGTGTTTAACCGTGTGCCTTTAATCCCAGGTTTCTCCCACCAAATTAATGGTCTTATAAGTTTGCAATCCAGAACTTCGATACCGGTTTTCTCTCCATCTTCAAATTCTACATAACCAGTTCCAAACTGATAAATTGAGATCTTTTATTTTGAATCTGTTTTTTCCTCTTGCTGTCTGCGCTTTATTATCTCTTCGCTTATTTTGGCGGGTACTTCTTCATAGGTGTTGAATTTCATAGTAAAATACCCTCTACCGCTCGTCAGTGAATTAAGTTGTGGGGAAAATTCCAACATCTCCGCCAGTGGTACTAATGCCTTTATCAATTTTTGTCCTCCTGGAGCTGAATCCATGCCGAGAATCCTGCCTCTTCTACCGTTTAAATCTCCCATAATATCCCCCATGTTTTCCTCTGGACAGTAGATCGATACCTCCATTACTGGTTCTAATAAAACGGGTTTTGCCTGCTGCGTTGCCTTTTTAAATGCTTGCAAACCTGCTATCTGAAATGATATGTCTGAGGAATCGACTTCATGATAGGAACCATCGAATAAAGTAACTCTTACATCCATTACGGGATATTTGGCAAGAACGCCTTCTTTTAAAGCTTCTCTTATTCCCTTTTCAGCAGATGGTATGAAGTTTCTGGGGATGGCACCCCCAACTATCTTATCTACAAATTCAAATCCTTTACCTCTTGGAAGCGGTTCTACCTCTATCTTGACATGTCCGTATTGCCCATGCCCTCCGGTTTGTTTCTTATGCTTGTGTTCACCCACGGCTTTTTTCTTTATGGTTTCCCTGTAAGCTATTTTTGGTCTTCCAACTTCTAATTCCACACCGAAATTTTCTTTCATCTTTTCCACTATGACTGAAATATGTATGTCTCCCATGCCAGATATTACCGTTTCTCCTGTTTCTGGATCGTATTCCCATCTGAAAGTGGGGTCCCCCTCTGCCAATCGTGATAAGCCTGTACTGAGCTTTGTTTCATCACCTTTACTCCTGGTGTATACGGCTCTGCTTATCATCGGTTCTGGAAAATCAAAGGGTTTCATGGTAACCGCTTGAGATGGTTCTGTTACCAATATATCTCCTATTGATGTTTCTTTCAATTTTGCGATTGCCACTATATCTCCTGGTGTAGCCTTCTCAATCTCCATTTGTTTCTTGCCAGTCATAAGATAAAAATGGCTTACCTTTTCTTTTACGTTTTTCGGCACATTGTAAAATTGGCCATTGGAATTAAGAACTCCGCTGTATATTCTTATGTAATTCATTTTTCCTATGTACGGATCGATCATGGTCTTGAAGACTAAAGCACATAATCCTTCATCCTCTGAAGCCTTCAGTTCCACAGGATTTCCTTCGAGATCTTCTGCTTTCACATTTCCCACATCTTTTGGAGAGGGTATCAGATCAACAATACTTTGCAAAAAGGTTGTCACACCTATGTTGGGAAGTGCTGCTCCACAAAAAACAGGAACGAATTCTCTGTTAGCAATGGCTTTTTTAAGGGTTGTAGCGAGTTCATTTTCTTTCATTTCTTCGCCATTGAGGTATCTATCCATAAGTAATTCATCAGTTTCAACTATGGATTCGATCACCTCTGTTCTATACTTTTCTACCTCATTTTTCATGTCATCGGGAATATCTACTTCATCGAACTTCCCTTTATTATTTTTATACACATAAGCTTTGTTTTTTAATAGATCTATCACACCCTTGAAGTTCATTTCTTTACCAAGAGGTAGTTGGACAGGAACGATATGTTCTTCAAATGTCTTTTTTAACGAATTTACCGTTTTTATAAAATCTGCTCTTTCCCTATCTAAACGATTTACGAAACATATAATGGGTTTCTCATAAGATCTTGCCATTTGCCATGTTCTCAAGGTTTGTACTTCTATCCCGGCTGCACCATCAATGACTTCTACGACTGCATCTACAGCCTTTGTGGCTGTTATCACTTCGGCAACGAAATCGGAAAAGCCGGGTGTATCGAGTATGGTTATTCGATGCCCCCTGTAGTCAACTATTATGCTCGATGTGTATATACTTGTTTGTCTGTGAATCTCGACACCATCAAAGTCGCTTACCGTGTTTCCTTGTTCCACTGTACCCATTCTGTCTATTGTTTCAGTTGAATACAACATGGCTTCTGCCAACGTTGTTTTACCACAAGAATTATGTCCTACCAGAGCTATGTTCCTTTTGTTTTCGATTTGCATTTTTCACCAATCCTTTCTTATCGTAATCATTTAACCACAAATTATCACCAATCATTGAGTTATATGAATTTCTTGAATTCTCACCAAATTTCCTAAACTTACACAATTCACCAAACTCATTAAACTCGTTGTGTTAATTCATGGTTGAATAATTATCTACTGATTTTATCACAATACCTACAGGTATCGAAGGGGCTTTTCCTCCAGACGGATTATTCGCTATCTCATTTTTTACTACCATACTCGATGATTTTCCCCCGTCCAAACACATTGCATCTGAAACCCCTAATGTCTTCAAATATTCTGCAAGTTCCAGTAAATTCAGCCCTTTGCTATTCTTTTGATAGCCATCTACAACCAGAAATAAGATCTTACCCATAGGTTTGAACCCTATAATGGTCCTCGGGGTTCTATTATTCACAAGAGTTGAGTTTTTATCGAATTTCTCTGCTTCCATGAGATCGGTATATTGTCCGTCCTTCAAAAGCAATGGCCCTCCAGAAATGGCATCTTCTATTGATAAATCAAAACCTGATAATGAAAGTGATGTATCAAAATGATCACCTACTTTGATACTCATCAGGAAAGCCTTATACTTTCTTGATATTTTAACAACGGTATCCCCCTGGGGAACATGCGAAACGTATCCAATGCTCGATACTCTGTTATCTTTGATCACATAATATATGTAATTTGGGTCATTCTTCAATGGGATCTTATAATCTGATGTGAAAATGCATACTTCACCTGTCATCGTGGTATTTACTCCACTTACTAAGAAACAGGTTTCTCCAAGATTTATGTTGACTTCTGCCTGTGTGCTGATCATATAATATTTGTTATCTCGAGTCCTCAAGAAGATAGGTCTCATAGCGTATGGAGAAGATAATACCTTTCCATCTTTTACGATTAATCCTATCGGTGTATTGGTATTTGGATCGTAGTAATTTGCATTTATGCCTGCTATAGCATTGCTCCTTTTACACATATCGACTAATGTTTCCCGGTATCCTATTCCCTTTGTACTTATCACAGGGGAGATAGAAACTTTTGCCTTCAAAGTGTCGATCTCTATTGTATTGACCATTAGATTCATGCCATGAAATTTGACCTTTTCTCTTCTCCAAACGACGCCATTTGTAAGAGTCATTGAATTCATATTTTTCCACTTATAACTCAGGTGAATCGTAAATGTGTTTTTTGTCTTAAAGGTCTTTACAATGTATTCGAATGGTTGGCGAAATGCGAATTCGAATCTCACTGTAATTGGATCCACAACAACAGTTCTGACTATAAAAGAATCGAAAGGTGCCAGGGAGTACTTTAACAGTGCCTTTCCTGATTTCTCGGTGTCTATCCCAACTACTATTATATCAAGCTTCTCTTTATCCTTCATCTTTATATCTTTTGCTATCCTGCTACCGAAATAAAGCGCACCTTTGAACTCAATGTTTACCTCTTCCTTTTTTATTTGCATACCATCGAATGTTAACAATCTATGCTCATTTACCAGTATCACACCGTTATTAAATTTCTTCCAGCTCAAGTTAAGATAATCATCAAAGGCATTCAATGGAATGTATATTGAGGAACCTATCTTCACAGCCTTGTATTCAGAGAATGGTTTTATAAAATTTCTTATAAGTGCTCCTGTTGAACCGTTTATTTTGATCACATCTTTTGATATAATGATATATCCTACATCAGCATAAGGGTCGTATATGCCTTTTACATCGAAAGCGTTACAAAATGTATCAAGGTTCATGTAATATATATCCTTTCTTTGTATTACCTGCTTTCCAATCACGTATTCTTTTACCTCGCCCACCTGTGGAACTACCACTTTTAACACGGAAGAAAAAACAATTAACGAAGATAAAAGCATCAAAAAAAACAGGCAAATCTTACCAAATTCCCGCATCGAATTACAACCTTTCTTTAGAGTCTAAAATGTAATATAATAATAACATAAATGATGCTAAACAACAAGGTGTGATCTTATTGTGGGTAGATCTAAAGATGAAGTTCTGACGATCAGAGAATTGAGCATTTTTCTGAAGATAAGTAAGGGAACTCTTTACAGATACTTGAGAAGTGGCTTGATCCCTGGTAAGAAAATAGGAGGGAGATGGAGGGTTTTGAAATCCGAGATCGTATCCTTTTTGAAGGGAGAAAAAAGAAGTTCTGCACAAAGAGGAGAAGAGAATCAAAATCAATTGCAATTCTGGGTAAAAAAGTCAAAATGAAAGGTGGATACCCCTATGAATGAGATCAAAAAAAGATATTATGAAATTCTTGCAAAGAGACTTATATCTAATCTGAAGCCTCACAACATAGAGGGATATTACTTTGAAAATGGTAATGAAGCAAGAGAATTTATCATCTCTCAAATTCCCAGGCAATCAGTGGTGGGTATAGGTGGCTCAACAACTGTAAAGGAGATAGGATTGTTGGATGCTCTGAGGCAAGGTTATCCCAATTTTTACGATCAATACGAAGAAGGGATAAGCCTTGAGGAATCTCTTAAATTGCGAAAAGCCAGTTTAATGGCCGATTATTATGTAACAGGAACGAACGCCATAACCGTGGACGGTGCCATAGTTAACATCGATGGTTATGGGAATAGGGTTGCCGCTATGATATTTGGACCAAAAAAGGTATTCATTGTTATGGGAGTGAATAAGATCTGTTTTACTTTACAGCAGGCATTGGAGAGGGCAAAGAATGTAGCAGCGGTTATTAATAATCTGCGTCTAAAAACATCTAATCCCTGTGTGAAAATAGCCGAATGTACGGATTGTGATGATGTGGAAAGTATTTGCAATGTTACTACCATAATAAACAGGCAACCATCGAAGGGAAGAATGAAGGTTGTGTTGATAAACGAATATTTAGGATTTTAGTGAGATCGGAAAGGAAGGCTTTTATGGCAGACTGCATCTTTTGCAAGATAGTTAAAGGTAAGATACCATCGGATAAAGTGATGGAAGGGAAACATTTCATAGCGATAAGAGATATCAATCCTCAGGCGCCCGTTCACATATTATTGATAACCAGAGAACATTTCAAAAACATACTCGAGTTTCCGAGAAGTGAAGGGATGTTTTTCGAAATGTTAAGCATGATCGAGAAAGTAGTTAAGGCAGAAAAAATAGAAAAAGGCTTCAGGGTAGTCATAAACACGGGTTTGGAAGCAGGCCAAAGTGTAGATCATTTTCACATACATATCCTAGGTGGCAGAGAGATGAAATGGCCTCCGGGATAAAATAGGGAATAAATAAATCATACATGACAGTTTATAAGGAGTGAATTTCAATGATAGATTCCATCCTGGCATTTTTGGAACATACTGGATTTGCTCATCTCACCTGGGGAAACATCATAATGTTTTGCGTTGCTTTCCTTTTGATGTACTTAGCCATAAAGAAACGTTACGAGCCGTTCTTGTTAATTCCCATATCATTGGGTATAATAATGGCTAACATTCCTCCCATTGCTACGAATATATTTGCCTCTCCTTCCGGTAGTATGCCTGGGGGATTGATGTGGTACATTCAAAGAGGACTGTACCTGGGTATATATCCTCCTGTGATATTTCTGGGTATAGGAGCTTTAACCGATTTTTCGCCTCTTATAGCAAATCCCAAGGTTCTTCTCCTTGGTGCAGCTGCCCAGTTCGGTATATTTTCCACTTTCATAATTGCTTCTTTGATGGGATTCGATCTTCGCCATGCAGCGTCAATAGCTATAATAGGTGGTGCAGATGGACCTACTTCTATTTTTATATCTTCCAGATTTGCTCCCGAGCTCTTAGGAGTCATAGCCATAGCTGCCTATTCTTATATGGCGTTAGTACCAATAATACAACCTCCTATAATGCGATTATTTACCACAAAAAGGGAACGAATGATGAGAATGAAACAGTTGAGAGAGGTATCGAAAAAGGAAAGGATGATGTTCCCGATAGTAGTTATCCTTTTCTGTGGTTTATTAGTGCCACAGGCTCTACCGTTGATCAGTATGATGATGATAGGGAATTTTTTCAGGGAATGTGGTGTGGTAAATAGATTGGCTAAAACTTCTTCTAATGCCATATTGGATACCATAAACATATTCTTAGGAATATCCGTTGGTGCAACTACACGAGCTGAAATATTTCTAACGAGACAAAGTCTACAGATAATCTTTCTGGGAGCGGTGGCCTTTGCCTTTGCAACGGCATCCGGGGTTATATTCGCTAAATTGATGAATCTGTTTCTTCCAAATAACAAGGTAAATCCTCTCATAGGTGCTGCTGGTGTGTCTGCTATTCCAGATTCTGCCCGTGTTTCTCAAATGGTTGCACAAAGAGATGATCCCTCGAATTTCATCTTGATGCATGCAATGGGGCCAAATGTTGCAGGAGTCATTGGGTCTGCTCTCGCAGCTGGTATATTTCTGGCAATGATAAAGTAAGTCACTAATAAATTGCCACGGAGACTCGATAGGTGTTAAATGTTAGATAAAATGTCCATGCACTCATTTACTCATCTACCTATCTAACATCCAACATCTAATATCTTTTAACTTCGTGGCTAGTGGAGATTTGTAAGGAAACCTCGCCCTTTTAAGAGTATAAATAATAGAGACTAAAGTTTTTCTGTTAATTGCCGATAAAGATATAGAGGTGATCTAAATGCGGGTAGACGATAAGGCAAATGTGCGTTCAGAAACCCATAATATAGTGCAGAAAGTTGCTAATGAAAACTCTATTCATCAAAGGATACAGCGAGTTTCCGAAAATAAAGGAAAGGATGGAAGAGATTCGAAGTTTAAACCTCTGGATGAAAAGACATTAAACGGCATTGCGCAGAGCGCAAATGAAATTGCGGATATCTTTAATAAAGTTTTGCGCTTTGAGGTGATGGATAATCCTAAGATGATAGTGGTTAAGGTGGAGAACAAACAAACAGGGGAAATTATACGCCAGATCCCGCCGGAGGAGATAGTAAGACTCGCCAGGAATATAG